>ONTY01000143.1:0-3831 GCA_900320815.1 uncultured Pseudomonadota bacterium | reverse complement strand
AACGCGCTGCACGCCGCTATACAAGGTGTAGCCCTTCACGTCTTGAATAAGCATGTGCATGCGCCGCGACAGGCCAGCGAGCATGCGCAGCGCAAACTCGTGATTTGAGTAGATGAGCGAGATGATGGGAGATTTGTCAATGGTCAGCAGCAGCGTTTCCGTGAGTGCCTGCGCTGAGACGGCATACGGTGCCCCCATGAACATGACGGCCTCGGCAAAGCTGTGCCCGGGGCCGCACAGTTCAATGACTTTTTCCGCGCCCGCCGGCGAGACGGCAAACAGCTTGACCTGCCCGAGCACCGTGACGTGGAACTCGTGGCACTCCTGCCCGGCGCGAAACAGCAGCCGCCCGCGCTCAAAGCGGCGCAATTGGCAGCCCATTTCGGCCAGGCGCTGCAAGTCATCAGCGTTGACGCTAGAAAACAGCGGCAGGGTGGCCAGGTAACGTGGCACGTCAAATTTTTCCAGGTTCATGGTGTTGGCCTGTCTTTGGGTGGCTGAGTGATTGACAGCCATATTTAAAAGAAACTATCCATGCACCAGGTCAATTTTATAGATGATTGCTGGCTGCACTGCTATTGAATTGTAGCGGTTCAATTTTGTATCGCAGTCAAAGGGATAAAAACTTTTGCCTCGCTGTTGCCCATATTGATAGGGAAGTTCAGTATTTCTTTGTGCCAAGTGCGTAGTCAAGAAGGATAGAGATTATAATCAAGTTAAACATCCATAATTTAAGTTAATTTTTTATAAAAATTTTATTTTATTGACAAAAAATTTAACTGTTTCAGCGATTCTGATTCCGGTGCTGTAGTTGCAGAAAACAAGCTGAAACTGGCATGTTTGAAGCTCTGTTCATCCGCAGTTGACGCCAAAAATACTCCCTCACCTCTGCCATTGTGGAACAACAGCGCCTTCTTCTTTACCATATCCTGATGCGCTGCATCTACAAATACTAGTATCGTTAATAACGTATTACCCGTAATTTATGCGTGCAAGAAAAAGATACCAATACATTCTACCGCTCACCGCGCCTGTGCGGTCAAGCGCACATACAGCTGCGAGAGCGCGCGCGCCAGCTGCCCCGGGCGGTGGATGAGTGCCCAGCCGTCCAGTCCGAAAAGGCGCGGCAGATAGGCGTTGGCTTCTTGGTCAATGGTCACGCAAAAGGGGGCGAGAGCCGCCTGCCGCGCCTCCTGCACGGCGTGGCGCGTGTCTTCCAGCCCGTGGCGCGCTTCGTAGTTGTCCAGGTCGTTGGGCTTGCCGTCCGAGAGGATGAGCAGCAGGCGCTGGCGCTCTGGGCGCTCGGCCAGCCGCCCCGTGCCGTAGCGAATGGCGGCGCCCATGCGTGTGTAAAAGCCGGGTTTGATGGCGGCAACGCGCTCGCGTGCGGCGTCGTCCCAGGATTGATTGAAACGCTTGATTTCGTGCACGCGCAGCAGGCGACGCACAGAGGAAAAGCCAAGCATCTCAAAGGGGTCGCCCACGGCGTCCAGCGCGTTGCCGAAGACGTAGAGGCTGTCGCGCACCAGATCGATGACGCGCGCCTGGGGCGTGGCGTAGGCGTCGGTCGAGAGCGACAAGTCCGCCAGCATCAGGCACGCGAGGCTGCGCTCGCTGCGCTGACGGCGCGCCCAGACGGGCGGCGCTTCGCTGCGCGGCTGCCCGGCGCTGCCGGCGCGCTCACCCTGCCAACGCACCCAGGCATCCAAGTCCAGTTCCTCGCCCTGCGGCAGACCGCGCTGCCAGCGTGGGGCGGCGCGCAGCGCCTCAAAGCGCCGTCGCACCTGGCGCGAGGTGGCACGCAGGCGCCGCGCCATCTCGGCAGCAGTGCGCGCAGCCTCGCTCCCGCCCGCGCCTTCTTGTCCTTCTTCGCCCTCTTTGGCAGCAGGCGGCACGTAGCGCAGGCGCTGCGCGCGGCAGGCATTGGGGATGAGCTGCGCGCGGCGCTCGTCCCATTCGGGCAGCGGCTCGCCTTCGCCCAAGGGCACGTCGTCGGCGGCGGCGCTGGGCAGGTCAAGGTCAAACTTGATGCGCGAGGCCAGCGTCTGCCCCTGCTGGTGGCGCGCGATGGCGATTTCGTCCAGGTCGTCGGCCACGCGAGCGGCGTTTTTGTCTTCATCGTCATCACTGGTGCGATCCACATGGACGAACTCAGCCCAGGAGAAAAACGAGTGCGCGTGGTGAAAGAGGATGAGGCCGCTTTTGTTGCTGCTGTCGCGCACGCGGCGTGCGCGGCGACGTTTGGCGTCCGGCGGCTGCATGGTCTGCGGCTGGCCGCTGGCGGCGCCGGCATCCGAGGCGCCACCAGCCCCCGCTTCTGCCGGCGGCGGCTGCACGGCCTGCAGCCACAACCACACGGGGGCGATGCTGGCGGGCTGGCTGGCACCCGTTTCCGGCAACGCTGCGGGCAGCACAAAAGGCGCCTCGTCATCCAACTCATCCGGCGTCTGTGCCCAGTGCAGTGACTGGCGTAGGCCATCCTGCACCGTGCGCTCGAGCGCCAGCGCCCGTCCGTGCAGGTCTTTGAGCGGCGGGCGGCGCTCCAGCTGCGCCTGCACCAGCCGCGCATAGCGCGCACGCAGTCCGGCAAAGTGCACCAGCGCACGCCGCGTGGCCGCCAGATTGCCCGCCAGCCAGCCAGCGCCCGCCCCGGCGTCAAGGCAGGCACCCTGCGCCGCCAGCCACAGGTAAAGGTCGCGGTTGAGCGCGCGCTGCGGCAGCACCGCCACCTGCGGCGGCAGCGCCAGCGTCTGCCCGTCCAGCGTGGCGACTGCGGCGCGCGTGCCCTGCCCTGCGATTTTTTGCAGCCAGCCACGCGGCCCGCCTACTTTTTGCGCCCCAGCTGCTGCCACGCGCACCAGCGCATCGCCCCCGCCAGCGCGAAACAGCATTTGCACGCTGCGCTGCACGTCCTCCAGCTGCACCGCCGCCTCGCGATAACTCTGGTCTGAAAGGCGCCAGATAAACCGGTGCCAACGCTCGCCAACCCATTCTTCCATTTTCAGCAACCTTTCAAAATATGGTGTTACACCCAGATATAGATAAACTCCGCATCGTGCGAAGGAGAAACAACGCAGCCGCCCTCTGGCGTGATGGCGTCCAGCATGGCAGCAAAGCCCGGTGTATCAGAAAAATCCTGCCGGCTTTCCGCGCTCTCCGCATATCCTATGTCCTGCCACGCCTGCAGCACTTGCTGCACGTCCACGCGCAGGCTGAAAAACACCCGCCCGCTTTTTTCCGCGCGCCGCGCCAGCTTCGTCCAATCGCGCGAGGCAAGCCCGTGCATCCGCCAATCCTTGCGCCTGCCGTTGATTTCATGCACCGCAGCCACTTTGTCTGCACCAACAGCCTGCGTAATAAATGTGAAAAAATCATACTCCTGCGCAGAATGCTCCATGCACCACTCATCCGGCGGCCATTTCAGCACAAACGCCTGGTGGTCTCTCTTGCTTGTTTCGCCGTTCTCCCAGCACAGCCACCAGTATTCATCATCCGGTCCGGACGCAATGAACAGCTTGGCTTGATTGACTATCCGCGTAATATCCATTTCCTCCGGGGAGCTGAGAAAACAGCACGCGCGCGGAAAGCGCGGAAAACTGGCACCCACACCGCACAGCATCTCCCAAGCGCCTTTATACAGCAGTTCTTCATAAAGATACTGTATGTGTATGTCTGCGGACTTGCCCAGTTCAACAAGGGCGCCCTCCAAGTGCCTTGCCCCCGCCCGTTGCAAAACCTCGGCATTGCTTTCACTATCGCAAATCAGGCAGCACCCACCCTGCGCAATTTGCCCACCAAGAAAAGCAAACTTTTCTTCACGGGCCACGCCCT
>ONTY01000078.1 GCA_900320815.1 uncultured Pseudomonadota bacterium | reverse complement strand
TGCCGTCATTTGCCGGAGTATCTTCTGGTCGCCCGCTTGACAAGCGGGCGACCGTGGATGGTTCATAGAGGTATAAGGGAAAGCATTGCGCTCCAGCTTCCATTGTGTTCACATCAGAAATTGTGTCGCTTATAAATACAGAAAATCCATTTCTTGAACTAATAGCCGTCATCGCAATTATCACATTTTCAGCCTTCGCGTCTGGGAAAATGTGCGGCATTTGGTACGCACTCCAAATGAATGAGCGGTTATAATATAGCCATTGCTTCATAAATGGGCGGTAAAGTGCAGGCACAAGGGAATCAGATTCAAAATCAAAAGTAATCCCTTTTACCAACTCCCTTTTCAGGTCTTGCGACCAACCGATAAGAGCAGGGTTGGTGTCAATAAAGCCATCCATTGCGTCCTGCCGCGCCTTAGTATCCAACCCAGGATGCGCGGCATTAAAACGATGCACTTCGCGGTTGTAAAAATCTATCATGCGCTGCATGTTGCGTTCCACTTTGGAGCGGCTAGCGTTGTATGTCCACGCATCTCGGTTTGTCGCAACGCCACGCGAATAATTGTCAAAAAGACGCAACCCGTTACCTTTTTTATCCCCAATAGCAATAAACTCTGAAACACTGTCGTCGCGCTGGCGCAGCCAGTCGCCGTAGGCGTCTGGCTTGATGCTTTGCCAACCCTCGCCGGCGGGCAAGGCGTCGATGCCGGCGGTGCTGGCGAGGGTGGCGATTTTTTGCAGTTTTTCTTCGCTGCTCAAATCGTCGCCAATGTCAAAGTAGTGGATTTTGCCGCGTTCGGCTGCCTGCGGATTTTTGACAAAAAAGGCGATGGCAATGCCCGCCATGCTGCCCGTGCCAAAGATGTTTTCACCTTCTTTTGCGCGCCCTTGGCTGAGCATGTTCTTGCGGATGTCACCGCGCAGGTTGAGGACGTAAATGCTGGAAAACTCGTCGGCAAGGCAGTGCCGCAGCCCGTCGGCAGAATAGCTGCCCAGCCAGCCGGCGTTGGTGACGAAGCCGATGATGCCGCCCTCTTGTTCGTCCAGCCGGTCGCTTGCCCAGCGCAGGGCGCGGATGTAGCTATCATACAGTGCTACTTTTCTGCTTCCGTTCATGCTTTTCGCGACATAAGTTTCGGCAATACGGCCATCCAGCGACGGATATTCCAGATTCTGGTTATTGTCGTTTGCTTTTTTCTGCCCCACAGAATACGGCGGGTTGCCGATGATGATGTGGATGGGGAGCCGGTCCTGACGTTTGCGGCGCACGGTGTTGTCCAGTGTGAAGCCCTGCAGGGTGGGCTGCGCGGGCGCTTTTTGCGCCATGAGGAAGGTGTCGGCGAGCGAGATGCCGAGGAACTGCTGATATTCGCCGCCGGCGCGGGCGTGGTAGGCGGTTTCTATGTTGATGGCGGCGATGTAGTAGGCAAGCAGCACGATTTCGTTGGCGTAGAGGCCGCTCAAGTATTTGGTTTTGAGTTCGGCGTCGGCAATAAGCTCAGACTGGATGAGGCGGGCAATGAAGGTGCCGGTGCCGGTGAAGGGGTCAAGGATGCGTACGTCTTTGTCGCCGATGGTGCGGCCAAACTCTTTTTGCAAAAGGTGGGCGACGCTGTGGAGGATGAAGTCCACGACTTCCACAGGGGTGTAGACGATGCCGAGGCGCTTGGCCATGCGGGGGAAGGCGTTGCGGAAGAAGCGGTCGTAGAGCTTGCGGATGATTTCCTGTTTGCCGGCGGTGGTGCGGGTGTCCTGAATGCTGCGCTGGATGTTTTCGTAGAAGCTGTGGAGGGTCTGGGCTTCGCTGTCAAGGTGGTGTTCCTGCAGCACGTCGAGCACGTCCTGCAGGGCGCGGCTCATGGGGTTGAGGCGGCTGAAGTGGTAGCCGGAAAAGAGGGCGTCAAAGATGGGGCGGGTGATGATGTGCTGCGCGAGCATTTCGACGACTTCGCCTTCGGTGACGCTGCTGTTGATGTCTTCGCGCATTTCCTGCACGAGGCCGGCAAAGGTGGCGCGCTCTTTGGTGTTGGCGGGGTTGGCGAGGATGCCTTCGATGCGGGTGATGTGGGCGCGGGCGATGGTTTCGATGTCGCGCGCCCAGTCTTCCCAGTAGGTGCTGCGGCCTACTTTGCGCACGAGGCGGGCGTAGATGGCGCGCTCGATTTCGCCGGGTTCAAAGGTGAAGGCGAGTTGTTCGCCCTGCTGCGGGTCGGCGTGGGCGGACTGCGGCGCTTCGGCTTTGCCGATGCTGTATTCGCCGCGTGCGGCGCCGGTGTCGAGCGCCTGCGCGCGCTGGCGCACGTCGCCGGTGACGGCGATGACTTCCATCTTGCCGGGGTCGGCGCCGTCAAATTCGACGCGGTTGATGAAGGCGTCAAATTTGTCGTCGTGGCTGCGGAGCGCCTGCAAAACCTGCCAGACGACGCGGTAGGGTTCGTTGCTGGCCAGGGCGGTTTCGGGGTCTTGCGCGCTGGGGATGACGATGGGGAGGACGACGTAGCCGTATTTCTTGCCGGGGGCTTTGCGCATGACGCGCCCGACGGATTGCACAACGTCTATTTGCGAGTTGCGCGGGGTGAGGAAAAGGACGGCATCAAGGGCGGGCACGTCAACGCCTTCGGACAGGCAGCGGACGTTGGAAAGGATGCGGCATTCGCCGGCGGCGGGTTCGTCGCGCAGCCATTGGAGGTGGGCTTCTTTTTCGCCGGCGCTCATGCTGCCGTCGACGTGCTGCGCGGCGCAGCGCAGGGCGGCGGCGGGGGCGCCGGGTTCGAGTTCGCTTTGCTGGTACGCCTGCACGACGCTCTGGAAGATGTGGGCGATGTGTTTGCTGCTGACTTTGTGGGTTTTGCCCCTGCCGGCTGCGCCGCTTTCGGTGCCGATGACTTGGCAGAAGGCGACGGCGCGGCGCATGGGGTCGGTGTCGGTGGCGGCGCCGCTGCTTTCGGTGAGGCCGGCGCCGTGTGCGCCCTGCTTTGCCAAGGCTTTCCAGCAGCCGATGATTTTGGCGGCGTCATCGACGCGCAGCCCTTCGCTGCTGGAAAGAAGCTGCTGCAAGCGGTGGCTGATGTGGCGCTCGTCAACAGCAAGGACGATGACTTTGTAGTCGCAGAGCAGGTCTTGCTCCACGGCTTGCGAAAAGCTGATGGTGTGGAAGACGGGGCCGTAGAGGGCCTCGTCGTCCATGGAGCAGAGGGTGACGGCGCCGGCTTTTTCGCGCGCCTTGGCGTCGTCGCCATAGATGCGCGGGGTGGCGGTCATGTAGAGGCGCTTTGCGGCGCGGATGAAGTCGCCATCGTGCACGCGGATGAAGGCGCTTTCTTCTTCGCCGCCAAAGGTGGCGCCGGTGGTGCGGTGGGCTTCGTCGCAGATGATGAGGTCAAGGTCGGACAGGCCGTGCTTGTGCTGCGCGTCGCTGATGACGGCGATGGATTGGTAGGTGGCAAAGATGACGCTGGTGTGCTGCCGGTCGCAGCGGAAGTTGCGGGCGAGGCTGGCGGCGTCGGTGGTGGCGGGGTAGCTCAACTCGTGGATGAGGGTTTGCGGGGCGTCGTCATCGGCGGCTTTTTTCTTGCCCTTCTTGCCGACGTCGCTGTCAGAGCAGACGGCGTAGGCGTGCATGGGGATGGCGGTTTCCTGCGTCCACTCGGTAAGGGTCTGCTGCAGCAGGGCAAGCGAGGGGACGAGAAAGAGGACGCGCCCGCCGGCGCCGGCGATGTCCTCGGCAATTTTCAGGCTGGTGAAGGTTTTGCCGGTGCCGCACGCCATCAAGAGCTTGCCGCGCGGGTGCGTGCGAAAGCCGTGCAGCACGTCGGCGATGGCTTGTTGCTGGTGGGGGCGCGGCTCTTTTTTCTTTTTGAGCGGGACGGTGGGCTGTCCAGGTTGCCAGCGCGACCAGTCTACGGAGCTGGCTTCAAGGTCGGCAAGGCCGATGAGGGTGACGGGCGGCTGCTGGTCTTTGAGGGCGTCTTTGGCGTGGGTGCCCCAGTCGTCGGTGGTGGTGACGATGACGCGGCGGGCAAAGGGCTTTTTGCCGCTGGCGGTGAAGAAGCTGTCAATGTCCGCCTTTTGCACGCGGTGGCCGGCGTCGTAGAACTTGCATTGCACGGCGTGGACTTCGCCCTCGTGCGTGGTGGCGACAAGGTCAATGCCGGTGTCTTGCGCGCTGAAGTCCTCCCGCCCCTTGACCCAGTCCGCCCAGGTTTGCACGCTGGCATACAAGCCCGCCCAGCGCGGCTCGTTTTTCAGGTAGGCGACGGTGAGGTGCTCAAAGTAGGTGCCCTTTTCGCGTTCGGAACGGGCAGGGGCGCGGAGGGCATCAAGCAGGGCGGAAAGGGCGGTCATGGCTGTGGCAGTGCGGCGTGTGCGAGGGGGCAGTATGGAGGATGCAGCAGGGGTAAAAAATAGTGATATTTTTCACATGGCGGCGCAACGGCAGCGCAGATGGTGCAGCGTCTATGGCAGCCATGACACATCACAAATGCAAAGAGGCTCCGTTGAGCCTCTTTTTTATTTTCCAGTGCCATTTTTATTGCTGGCACTGGCATGTTCAAAAAAAACAATGCTTATTCGCCCAACCCTTCGCCCTGCAGCGCGCGCAGGATGCGTTGGCCGGGACGGCCATCGGCTTTGTGTCCCAGGCGGTGCTGCTCGGCGCGGATGGCGGCGCGCGTTTTTTCGCCAATGGCGCCGTCGGCGGCGCCAATGTCGTGGCCGCGCGCCAGCAGCAGGATTTGCAACTGGCGCCGCTGGGCGCGCGAGAGGCCGGGATCTTGAGTGGGCCAGGGCGCAGCAAAGTCAGTGGAGGCACTGCGTCCGGCAGCCAAATCAGACAGGTGCGCGATGGCCAGCGCGTAGTTTTCGCTGGCGTTGTAGCTGTAGATGGCGTCAAAGTTGCGCCCGACGAGAAAGGCGGGACCGGCGCCGTACTTCTGCGCGGGCAGCAGCAGCGCCGCCTGCGGCAAGTCGGCGGGCAGCGGCGCGCCGTCGGCCAGCGTGACACCGGCGGCGCGCCAGCTGGCGATGCTGCGCTTGTTGCGGCGACCGGCTGCGCTGGTGTCAAAGCCGGCGGGCAGGCGCACCTCATAGCCCCACGGCTGTCCCGCCTGCCACTTGGCCGCCTGCAAAAAGCGCGCGGTGGAGGCCAGCGCATCTGGCACGCTGTCGACGATGTCGCGGCGTCCGTCGCCGTCAAAGTCCACCGCCAGGCGCAAGAAGGTGCTGGGCATGAATTGCGTTTGCCCAAACGCGCCAGCCCAGGAGCCGGTCATGCGATGGGCGGCAATGTGCCCGTCCTGCACGATGCGCAGCGCCGCCGCCAATTCGCCCCGGAAATAGCTCTGCCGCCGCCCCAGACACGAGAGCGTGGCCAGCGAGCGCAGCAAGGGGCGCGCGCCCAGGTTTTGCCCAAAGTTGCTCTCCACGCCCCAGACGGCGACGACGATGTGTGCGGGCACGCCGTAGCGCGCTTGAATGCGCTGCAACTCGCCCTGCCATTGGGTGAGTGCGGCGCGGGCATCGGCGACGCGCTCCTCGTCCACGAGCATGGCGATGTAGTCCCACGGGTACATGGTGAACTCGGGCTGTTTGCCCAGCATGGCCAGCACGCTGGCATCTGATTCCACGGCGGCAAGGTGCTGCGCAAAGGTGGCCGCGCGCACGGAGCGAAACGCTGCCTCCTGCGGCAAGCGGCGCAGGCAGCTTTGGAACGCCGCGTGCTGCGCGGCAGAGAGTTCGGGCGCATCCTGCTGCGCGGCAGCGGGAAGGGCGGCGGCAGCGGCGCTGATGCCGAGCAGCAGGGCGAGGGTGGAGCGAAGGGATGTGTTCATCTGCACAAGAAAAAAGATAAATTGCTTGGTATCTCCTCATTGCCGGCGATATATGCAGGCATTGCAATGTTTATATTTGGAGTATATGAACATTTCCGACCGCTATTGCTGGGGCGGCTGGGGCGGCGTTTCAGCCAGGCGGCTAAGGCTGCCGGCGGGACGCATACGTGCGAGAGCGGCAAGGATGGAAGCGGGAAACTGGGCGCGGGCACGGTTGTACGCAGCGGCAGCGTCGTTGTAGGCGGCGCGCAGCGGAATGGCTTGCAGCAGCAGGCGCATCCAGCGTTGTTGCAGGCGCTCAGGGGAGGGGACGGCGTCGGTCAAGGCGCTGGCCCAGGCGCCGCGCATGGCCTCGTGCGCGAGCACGAGCGCAGCGGTGCTGGCGGCGTCCAGCGGCGCTTTGCGTGCAGCGGCCAGCGCAAGAGCGAATTGGTCGCTGGCAGCATGCAGGCGCGCCCAGGCGGCGTTGGCAACGGCGGCTGCGTCTTGGGTGATGGCGCCGATGTCGCTGGGCGGCAGAGTGCTGGTTTCGCCGCGCAACTCTTCGGGCAAGCAGCCCTGCATCCACACGAGTTGGCGCAAAAGCTGTTCGTCAAGAGCGGCAAAGGCAGCGTGAACGGCTGCGCGCAGGCGCAGCAGGCGGCTGGCGGCGCCGATGGCCCAGAAAAAGAGGATGGCGGCGGCAAGCAACAACCAAAGAGCGACAGTGTGCATGGTGGGGAGAGCGTTGAGGCAAAAAGGTGCATACAGCACCGCCCGCGCCGCTGCC
>ONTY01000142.1 GCA_900320815.1 uncultured Pseudomonadota bacterium | reverse complement strand
CAGGCCGCTTTCTGGCGGGCAGTGTTTGTGCAGGTATTCGACGACTTTTTCTGCGACGTTGTCGCGTATGCCGGAGACAAAAACGTTGGCTCGCGGTTCGATGAACCAGAGTTTCATGCGTCCGCGCACGGCGGGAGGGAGGTCATTGGCGATAACGACGAGCACTGGCTTCTCCAATGAGGTTTTCAATATCGTCTACGGCCATTTTTAGGAGGTCTTTTTGCAGGACGCGCTCGCGGAAGGCGTCGGCGACGGTGTATTTGTTGTATTGGCCGGCGAGTTTGCCGGTCAGGAAAAAGGCGAGGTCAATGCAGAAGTCGCATTTGTACAAATCAGCGAGGTCGTAGACGAATGGCAGTGGGCTGCCAGAGTGGATAAAGCCGAGGTGCGGAGAATATCCAAGGCTGTGGACGACGGATGACAATATGCCGTAAAGCGCGGCGTTGGTGGAGGTGATGATTTGGTTGGTAATGTCGCTGATCTCAAATTTGCCGGGCACGAAGGCGCGCCCTTTCCAGCCGACGCCGTATTCTTTTGCCTTGGCTTCGTAGAGTTTGTGTACGCGCAGCCCTTCCATGCCCATGAGGGTTTTGAGGTCGCGCCCTTCCAGGTCGGCCTCTGGAAAGCGGCGGGCAAACATGGCTTTGGCAACTTTGAGGGCGAGTTTTGGGTCGCTGGCCAGTTTTGCCTGGCGGCGCATGTTGCGGGTGTTTGCAGTGGGGATGATGCCGGCAGCGTAAAAGAGCATGCTGTCTTCACCCACCCAGCAGATGCTGCAATTGGCGGCAGCGGCGGTTTTAATGGCTTCGTGAGTGACGGAGGTGCCGGGGCCAAGGAGCAGGCAGGAAATGGTGGCCACAGGCAGGCGGATGCATTCGCCTTGCGCGTCCAGCCATTTGATGGAGCTGTCGTCAACTTCCAGTCGCCCGCGCTCCAGATAAAGAAATGGGTAACGGTCGGCAACGCGCGGCAGGGTGTCGCGTGTGACGCGGATGAAGAGCCGTTGGGCGGCGGTGGAAGTTCCGTTGGATGTCATGGGTATACTGTGACCGCCGGCTTATGTTGCCGGCGATAGAGTGTTTGTTGAAAGGGTATATTATTTTTCCTACTCTTTCTGCGCCTCCTGTTGCGCGTCTTGTGTGGCGTCGCTCCCTTCCGGAAGAAAGAGTGTGACTTGGCGGTCGCGGTAGCGTTTGCGTGGGCCGAAGCACAGGGGCACGTCGTTGAGCGTCCAGATTTCGTCGCCGTCTTCATGGGCGCCGTCGCGCACTTCAAGCACGAGGGCGCGGTTTTTGGCGGCGGCGATTTCATCAGCCTTGGCAAAGGCAAGCGTCTCACTGTCAAAAACGCCGCGCCCAACAATATCGGATGGAGGGCAATTGCGGCGGCCAAGGGAGAGTTCCCAGACGGGGTTTTGCAGCGCCTTTTCAAGTTTTACTGCTTCATCAGCAGGCAGCTGCAGCGCGCAGGCGTAGGCCATGTCTTGCAGATAGTGGCGGTAGGTCATTTTTGCGCCGGAGCCGACGGGTTTTTTCCCCTCTGCCGTTTTGGGCACGAGCAGGTTTTGCCACGGGTCGTCGGTGTTGTAGCCGCTGCCGACCATGTGAAAGTCGCGCAGCAGGGGCTGGCGCCGCGCCTCGCCGCTGTGGTTTTTGCGGGCATAGGCGCGCACGGTTTGGGTGCATTCAGGCTCTGCCATCTCTGCCAGCCATGCGGTTTGCTCGCCACCATATCCGGCGGCGCAGCAGAGCAGGCCGAGCACGCCGGAGCGCGTGGGGAAGGGCAGCGTGGCGCGGTTGCCGTAGCGTGAGTCCGCGCCCCAGGATTGCAGGTTGCCTTCCAGCCAGAGCAGCAGTGCTTTCATGCCTGCTCCGCGAGGAGTGTGGCGAGGGCGCTTTGCACACCGCTGCGCAGCTCGTCAATGCCCATTTCGCCTTTGCCGAAGGTGAAGCTGGCGCGTTCGCCATAGAGCGAGCCGCAGGCGCGTTTGTGCTCGTCCAGTGCGCTTTTCAGCGCCTCAATGCTGGGTGCGAGCCAGCCGCCTTTGGCGCGCACAGGCTCGTCAAACGAGACTTGCATGCGCGGGCCTTTGCGCAGCAGCACGCGCGCCCAGTCCCAGAGGCAGGCGCCCGATTGGGTGTTTTGGCGTGCGCTGGGTACGGCTTTATAGAGGGCGTTGATGAAGGCGCCCACAGATTTTTCGATGTCTTCGCCGCCGAGGTTTTCCCAAAGTTGCCCCAGGTCCAGGCTGATGTAGCGGTAGTAGGTGGCGGAGTTGTATTCCAGCGTGCCCATGTGGGCGGAGCCGGCGTCGTCCTTTTCTGGGTCGTAATCGTCAAGCGCGGTGAAGAATTCCACTTCGTTGCTTGATTTGTGCGTGGAGATGGCGTGGGAAAAAGCGGCGGCGGCGTTGACGTTGACGCTGGCGTCCATCGCCACCATGCGGCCAAACAGGGCGATGTCCAGACCGTCGGCATCGCGATAGCTGAGGATTTTCGCGATTCTCGTCACTTCAGCTTTTGGCAGACTGCCGCCAGCGACATTAGCATCATCAGACAGGGCGTCGTCTTTTTTCTTGCCTTTCTTCGCTTTGCTCTCTGTTTGCAGGGTAAAGTTGTTTTCCTTGGCGTAATCGGCCAGTTTGCCGATTTCCGTGTTCGAAATGAACAAGAGGGTATCTTTGGCAAGTGCAGAAGCGATGGGGGCGGCGCAGGCAGCGGCTTGTTCAGGCGTTGCTCCTTTTTCTTCGCAAGCTGCTTGCAATAGGCGTTCAAGGTTTTTGGTGCGAATGCCGCAGCGCACGCCCAAATCGCGCAATGCCAGGCGGACAGCACGTTTCCAGCATTGCGAGCTGACGCGGGCGCGCTGCACGCCGCCGACGATGGCACTCTTTGGGGCGCCCACGTCGTCGCGGTTCAGGCAGGTAACAGGAAAGGATTGCAGGATGTGGAACTCGAGGGCGCAGCCGCGCAGGGGATTGTTTTGAGTGGCCATGATGTTTTCCTTGCTAAAAAATGGTTCAAACGATGGGGGTGATTTGCAGCAAGCCGCAGCCAAAGGCTTTGGCGCGGCCAATGCCGTAATAGGCAGATTTGATAAATGCGTTGCGGTCGGTGACGTGCAGCGCGCCGGTGATGGTGGCCTGGGCGATGGTGACCTGGGCGATGGAGGCGGTGTCGCCGTCGCCGTTTTTGTGGAGGAATTGCTCTACTTTAATATCGACGACTTGCAATGATGGTTCGTGTGTTTCAAAACCCCAGCCGGGGGATTTTTCCAGAAACCACTGGCGCACGGCAGGTTTGCCGGTTATGGGGATGATGGGGCCGCGTTTGTCGCTGATGCGTTTGCGGCGCACCGGGTTGATGACCAGCTCGAATACATACTGGTCTGCCAGCAAATAGCTGTCCGGCAGAGGTTTTGTCTGGATATTCCCGTAGTCTGGTTCACGTGGTTGGCGGTCAGAAAGAATGAGCACGGTGCGCATGTTCTGGCGCGGCGCTCCACCAAGTTTCATGCCCTTGTCTGCAAACAAAATGCCGCTGGCCTTGTTTGTCTCGCCGCCGCGCACGTCGTCAAACAGACCATAAACGATGCGGTGCATGGAATAGGCATCGGTTAGGCGCAGGCGGCGAGCGTCAGAGACGGAAAGCTGGTATTGGCTCAAATAGTGCATGTCATGCTTCCCCTTGGCGGGTTTCGCCGTCTTTCTCGCTGGCGTCGTCCTTGCGGTAAAAATCACTGACCCAGCGGCGTTTGGTTTTTTGCCAGGCGTCTTTGCCGTAACGCATGCTGCGTATATCGTGCAGCAGGGCGGCGTGGTTCAGGTAGATGCCTTTGCTGCGGATAAGGGAGAGCATGGGGCACAGTATCTGGCAGGTTTCTTTCATGCTCTCGCACGCCAGCAGGCGGCGCAGGCGCGGGCTGTGTTCTGCTTCCTCGTCAGGCAGACATTGGCGCAGCGCAGTGCCAATTTTTGTGGTGCCGTCGGCATGCATATTGTCAGCGTCGCGGCTCAAAGAGGCGGCAATCAGGGCAAAGGGCAGGCGTTCGCTATCGTCTTCAATGTTGATGCCAAGGGTGCACAAATCGCCCAGGGCGTAATACTCGGTGTCGGGATTGTCGGCGCGGCGCAGGCGTGCGGCAAAGCCAGCGTCTTTTTTGCATTTTTCCAGAACGCGGGCGACGAATTGGCGCTCGCGTTCGTCATGGGGCGGTGTGTGGGGTTGTGTCATGCTGCCTCCGTATTTACAGGCGGGGTTGGTGTTTGACAAAAATCTGTAATTGCCGCGCAGTGTCTTGCGGGCAGGCGTGTGCGTAGCTTTGCTGCGCGCATTGGCGTATGCGCTGCATGATGGCGTGGCGCGGCGCGTTTTCTGTTTCGGCGCAGGCATTACTCAATCTTGGAAAATGGCGCTCGGCTAGTTGCCAAAATTCTTGCGTGGCTTGTGCGGCCAAGTCGGCGGCATTATCAACGCAGGCGTCTTTATAGTATCCAAGAGTGCAGGCATAGAGCGTTTTGCTCATTTGCTCGAGCACGCTCATGGCGTGCTGAAGCTGGGTAAACCAGATACTGGTTTCTCCGTTCAGGTGGCTGGTGTGCAAATCCAGTTCGGATTCCACAGCATCGTCGCTGCCGGTCAGATATTGCTCGCCGGCATTTCTGCTGAGGCGTATGCCGCCCGACCAGAGGCGAAAGGCGCCAATATCAGCTCTGCACAGGCGCGCGGCGCACCATTTGAGCTGTGGGCAGGTGACAGGGCTGGCGGTGCTTGCCGTCAAAAATCCCAGCAATGCGGTCAGGGAGCGC
Organism: uncultured Pseudomonadota bacterium; assembly: GCA_900320815.1. Classification (GTDB taxonomy): domain Bacteria; phylum Pseudomonadota; class Gammaproteobacteria; order Burkholderiales; family Burkholderiaceae_C; genus Ottowia. The sequence goes on along the minus strand of ONTY01000142.1, from coordinate 330 downwards.
CAAGGGCGTTTGTCCGGGTCGGCCCAGAGCATTTTTGGCTTGGCTTTGCTGAAATCGCCGGCGGCGCTTGGGTCCATCATGGCGCCATGCAGATAGTCGGGGTGCTGGATGCCTTCCACATAATGCACGCCTTTTTCGCCAAGAAGCAGAAAACGCGCCATTGGCACAAGGCGCCCTATGAGGCTGCGCTGCAAGGCTTGCGCGATGGCGTCATTTTCGCCGGCGGGCATGTGCACCCACGGTGGTGTGCCGATGCCGCCTGTCCAAACGGCGTTTTGCCGCACGTCTTCCAAGGTGAGCAGGTTGAGCCAGATGGTTTGCCGCACGGAG
>ONTY01000130.1 GCA_900320815.1 uncultured Pseudomonadota bacterium | reverse complement strand
TGCTCCATGAACCACACTCCCGCAGCAAACAGCCCCATATCCAGCCTGCTCATCGCCCCTGATTTTTCGCCCGAGCACCTTGGCGGCTGGCACATTTTCAACACCGCCCTCCAGCGTCACACCGGAAGCGCCATCCGGCTTTTCACTTCATCCAGCGCCGCAGAAATGCGCGAAACCCTCGCTGCCAATCCCCCCAGCATTATTTACGCCAACCCCTTTGACGCCGCCGCCCTCGTGCGTCAAAACAATTATCTTCCCCTCGCGCGCCCCGCCCAAAAATCCGACGAAATACTCATCGCCGCGCACACAAACTCTGACGCACGCAAACACACCGACCTGAAAGCGGGCATGCGCATCGCCCTCACCGACAACCAGGACATCAAACTCATCGGCCTGCGCCTGCTGGAGGCCGCCGACCTACGCGAAGATGACCTGCACTGGCTCCCTGCCCCCTCGTATCAAGCCGCTGCGCGCCTCTTGATTCAGGGGCAAGCGGATGCCGCTTTTTTCCTCGCCGACTCCTACCACGCCCTCTCCGACATCAGCAAAAAACACATGCGCGTCTTGCTGGAAAGCCATATTTGCGACATCAGCCACGTCATCCTTCTGCACCCCAGTCACCAGGAGCGCCGCCTGCAGCTGCGCGCCTTCCTTTGCGGCATAAAAAATGAAGAAAACGGTCAGGCCATATTGCACGGCCTTGGCCTGCCAGCGGGTTTTGAAAAACTCGACCAGGAAGAGGTCGAATTTATGATTGACCTGATGCAAACGCTCCTGGACTAAAAACACGCCGCGCCCCGCAAAAAACACCCTTGCATTTGCCTCCCGGCACCCCACATTTGGCGTATGCTGCCCGCGCAGCCCCCAAAAAAATCCTCCAAGGAGCCAACCCATGACCGGCACCAACCCTTCCCGCCCCGACAGCACCACCACCGCCAGCAAAAGCAGCCAGGAAATCTGTGTGCTGCACTGCGAGCAGCCCAAGCAAGACGACCCTTTCCAGCAGCTCTACGACGAGCTGCGCCCCGCCTTTGACGCCGCCACCCGCAGCGCCCAAGAAGCCGCTCGCCTGTGGCGCAACGCCGCCCTTGACGCCAGCGCCCGGCTGCGCGAACACGCCAGCGACTACATGGATAAAACGCGCGAACACGCCCGCGACTGTGCCACGCAAGCCAGCACCTACGTTGCACAGCAGCCACTCAAATCCGTGGCCATCGCCGCTGCCGCTGGCGCCGCCCTTGCCATGCTGCTAAGTCGCCGGCGCTAAGCCTTCCTCCTTTTCTCGCCACACGCCCGCCGCCTTCCCCGCTGCGGGCGTTTTTTTCTTGCCTCAAACAACGGGGTATACATCATTTGCCCGCAAACATAGCCAGCAATCAAATATAAATGTATTGAGTATAAAATACCCTCTTATTCTTCTCATTGCTGCCGGCATACATTGCGGGTAAGAAGAATATACCCTCACTCCTGCACCACATCCTCGCGCCAGCCACCGCGCAGGTAATACGCATAAATCCAGCGGTCATACTCATCTTGCACCATGCGCGCGCTGCCCTCCAGCTGCGCCAGATGGCAGTCAAGCATGGAGTCATCGCGTGCCATCGCATCCACCAGGCGGTCAATATCCTCGGCCAGCTGCGGCGGCACTTTAAAGTGCAGATCGCGTGCGCGCTTGATGCCTTTGACATTCATAGTTTTTCCCTTCCCGCATGCCAAGAGTGCACATTTTCCACGCCTTCACGCACAGATGCCCGAAGCGCGGACGGTGGATGGTTTCCACACGTGCGAAGCCGGCGGCGCGCAGGCGCGCTTGCAACTCGTCTGCGCTGGGCACCTTGAGGCCGGGCACCCAACGCTCCCAAAAGCGCGCCATTGCCGTGCTGCCGTCCAACTCGTGCACGATGCAAAAAAGGCCACCCGCCTGCAGCAGCTCGTGCACTTTGGCAAAGGCGCCCTCCGGCCAGAAGTAGGCGGTTTCAAACGCGGTGACCAAGTCAAAACTTTCTGCGGCAAGCCGGAGCGCGGCCACGTCGCTCTGGATAACCTGCACGCGCCCGCTGTCAATGGCAGCGCGGTTGCGCCGCTGCGCCTCCTGCACCGATATTTCGGAAAAGTCCACGGCGCTGATGCAGCAGCCCGGATATTTGTGCAGCAGTTGCTGCACGTTGGCACCGCCGCCGCAGCCAAACTCGCCGATGCGCTGGAAGCTGCCTTCGCCATCAAGCTGCGCCAGTCCCCAGGAAGCGATGGGTTTGTGCCCCACGTTCATGCCGCGCACCATCAGGCGCCCCATGCGCCCCTGCGGCCTGGCGCAGTGGGCGAAAAACTGTTTCAGTGGATTCATCACATACTCCTAAAAAATATGCCGCATTGCCGGAGACTTATGCGGTATTTTGCTGTATACCCATGAACTGTTTTGTAATTTCAGTGGGTATGCCTTTCATGCCGGCTTTCTTTTACGGCAACCGGCGTTTCATCGTGGGAGTATTTATCTGTTTAATAGTCGGGCTGCCAGTCGGCGATGATGGTGCCCGCCTCCTGCTGCACGTCGTCAATATACGCGCCAACAAAGGGGATAAGGCGCTCGCGCAGTTTGCCGTTTTCTGTAAAAGAAACAACCAAAACGTGCTGCGCGCCGGTTTGCAGCAAATCGCGCACTTCGCCAAGGTCAACGCCCTCGCGGTTGACGACGCGCAGGCCAATCAGGTCCACCCAGTAGTACTCGCCTTCGGGCAGTGCGGGAAAGTCGGCGCGCGCAATGAAGAGGCGCGCGCCTTTGAGCGCCAGCGCCGCATCGCGGTCGCCCACGCCTTGCACGCTGGCAACCAAGTCGTCGCCGCCCGCTTCGCGCACCTGCGTGACGTGGAGCGGCTGCGTGCTGCCGCCTGCCAGCAGCGCGTGCCAGCGGCGGCATGAAAAAAGCGCCTCGGGCGAGGCGCTGTAGGGGGCGATGCGCAGCGCGCCGCGCACGCCCCAAGCATCACGGATGCGGCCTACTTCCACCGCATCCGGCGGCAAGCCGGCAGCCTGCTGCGGCATTCAGGCAGCGGCTGGCGTGGCAGCCGGCGTGGTGGGCAGCTTGGCGTGCTGGCGCACGAGGCGATCCACGGTGGGGGAGGTTTGCGCGCCCACGCTCTTCCAGTAGTTCAGGCGATCCAGCGCGATGCGCAGCCCTTCTTCACCTTTGGCAGCGCCCGGGTTATAGAAACCAATACGCTCAATAAAGCGCCCGTCGCGGCGGCAGCGTTTGTCGGCGGCGACGATGTTGTAGAACGGGCGCGCTTTGGCGCCGCTGCGGGAAAGTCGGATAACAACCATGATTGGGGAAAAGAGAAAAACGTGTGGGCGCTTTTGCAAGCGCCCAATTTATGCCGGCGTTTGAGACACGCGACTAGGCCACCCGGCCAGCGACACGCCGAAAAGTGCGCAATTTTATAGAAAGCCAAACAGTCGCACGCTGACGGCATACGCCAGCGCAGCGATGAGCGCACTCACCGGAATGGTGAGCACCCACGCCCACACAATGCTGCCCGCCACGCCCCAACGCACGGCGGCGGCGTGTTGCAGCGAGCCAACGCCGACGATGGCACCCGTGATGGTGTGCGTGGTGGACACGGGGATGCCCAGCATGGTAGCGATGAACAGCGACGCCGCCCCGCCGCTTTCGGCGCAAAAGCCCGTCACAGGCTTGAGCTTGGTGATGCGCTGCCCCATGGTGCGCACGATGCGCCAGCCGCCCGACATGGTGCCCAGCGCAATGGCCGCGTAGCACACCACGATGACCCAGGTGGGCGGCATCTCGGCGCCCGCCGGGCTGTAGCCTGTCGAGATCAGCAGCAGCCAGATGATGCCGATGGTTTTTTGCGCGTCGTTGCCGCCGTGCCCCAGGCTGTAGGCGCCAGCGGAGAAAAACTGCAGCCGCCGGAAGGTGCGATCCACCTTCACGGGCGACCAGTGCCGCAGCGCCCACGCCAGGCCGATGGCCGTGAGCGACGCCAGCAGGTAGCCCAGCAGCGGCGAGATGACGATGAACGAGACGGTGTACAGCACCCCTTTCCAGATGATGGGGCCGGAGCCTGCCTTGGCAATTACCGCGCCCATGATGCCGCCGATGAGCGCGTGCGAGGAGCTGCTCGGAATGCCGAAATACCAGGTGAGCACGTTCCAGACAATCGCCCCCGCCAGCGCACCAAACACCACGGGCACATCCACCACCTCGGGCTGCACGATGCCCTTGCCAATGGTTGCCGCCACCGACAGGTGAAACACCGCAATCGCCAGCAAGTTAAAAAACGCCGCAAACAGCACCGCCTGCGAGGGGCGCAGCACGCCCGTGGAGACGATGGAGGCAATCGAATTGGCCGCATCGTGAAAGCCATTCATGAAGTCAAACGCGATAGCCAGCGCGACAACGACAACAACAATCCAGAGTGAGACAACAGGTTCCATACAGCAGCAAGCAATGCGTCTGAGCAGCGGAAGCGGCAGGCGGCGGCGCGTCAGGAGCTTTCCAGCACGATGCCTTCAATGTGGTTGGCCACGTCCTCGCACTTGTCTGTCACGGTTTCCAGCATCTCGTAAATCGCCTTGTGCTTGATGAGCTCGCGCACATCCAGCCCCTTCTGGCGGAACAACTGGCTCATCGCGGCGCGCATCTCGCGGTCGGCGTTGGACTCAATCTGGTCAATGTCCTCGCAGGCGCGCAGGATGGTTTTGGCCGTCTCCTCATCCGAGAGCTTGCCCAGCAGGTGCACCGCGTCGCGCATGTGCGCGCAGGCGCGCACGCACCAATCGGTAAGACGCCGCACCTCCTCACCCACCTCACGCACGTCATACAGCGCCATCGTCTCGGTGAGGTCTTGCAGCAAGTCCGCCACATCGTCCATCAGATTGATCAGGCCGTGAATCTGCTCGCGGTCAATGGGCGTGATGAAGGTGGTGTGAATCAGGCGGTTGACCTCGCGCGTGATGCGGTCAGCGGCGCGCTCGGCGCTGCTCACCTCCTCATCGTGCTGGTTACGCAGCATCTCGTCGCCATAGTCGCGCACCAGAAGCTGGAACGCTTGCGCCGCCTCATACACACAGTCGGCGTGCCGGTTGAACAACTCAAAAAAATTGCCTTCGCGAGGCAGCAGCTTGCTGAACAGCATGGCGTAATGGGTTCGTGCAGTTGTCTGGCGAAGCGCGTATTGTGCCAAGGTCGCAGCGCCCGCCGCACGCACTGGCGACAAACACCACCACCACCACCATACAATACCCGCAGCAATTGCACACCATCGCCGGCTTCATAAGCCGGAAAGCACACAATACCCAGCCAAAACACACAAAATT
>ONTY01000141.1 GCA_900320815.1 uncultured Pseudomonadota bacterium | reverse complement strand
GTTTGAATACTCTTCTTTATTGACTCTTGTCGCCAGCGTATCGTGCGGGCAATATGTCAATACTCTTGGAATTGGCGTTTTTTTGCCGGCATTTACCCGGTGCCGGCAAGCTCAACGAGCATGGGCGCATGGTCGCTGGGGCGCGGCCAGCTGCGGGGAGTGCGGTCGATGGTGCAGGCGCTGATGCAGGGCACAAGGGGGGCGCTGGCGAGGATGTGGTCAATGCGCAGCCCCAGATTGCGGCGGAAGGCCGCTTGGCGGTAGTCCCACCAGGTGAAGCTGCCGGCAGCTTGCGCAAAGAGGCGGAAGGCGTCGGTCATGCCCAGCGCCAGCAGGCGCGCGAAGTGAGCTTTTTCCTGCGGGCTGTGGCAGATGGTGTCGGCGAGCCGGGCGGGATCGTGGCTGTCGGCGTCCTCAGGGGCGATGTTGAGGTCGCCCATGAGGATGAGGCGCGGGTGCTGGGCGAGTTCAGCGCGCAGCCACTCGTGCAGCGCCTCCAGCCAGCGCATTTTGTAGGCGTATTTTTCGCTGCCAGGCGCCTGCCCGTTGACGAAGTAAGCGCTGACGATGCGCAGCGGCCCGCCGGGGGCGTCAACAGTGGCGGCAATCAGGCGCGCGCTCTCGTCGCCCGCGCAGGGGGTAGGACGATGCACCTCGCGCAGCGGCTGGCGCGCAAGGAGGGCGACGCCGTTGTACGCCTTTTGCCCGAAGCAGGCGGCGTGCAGGCCGGCGGCGTGCAGTGCGGCAAAGGGAAACTTCTCCTGCACCATCTTGAGCTCCTGGAGCGCCAGCACGTCGATCGGCGCAGCGTGCTGCTGCTGCTGGGCGAGCCAGTCGAGCACATGAGGCAGGCGGGCGGCAAGAGAGTTGACGTTCCAGGTGGCAAGACGCATGGGGGGTTATTGGCTTTCTGTTGTTTCTGCGGGGGCGTCGGTTTGCGGGATTTCAGGTGTTTCCGGAGTATCTTGATTTTGTTGCGGGGCTTCGATAGCTTGCCCGTCTTTGGCCTCTTCTTTATTTTCTTCTTTGGCCGCTTCTTCACCCTCGGCAGCAGTTTCGGTGTTTTGTGCTTTAGCAGCAGTTGCGTCAAGGGTTGCAGAAACCCCTACTTTGGGCGCAGTAACGGGGGTGGCCTGGGCGGCGTCTTGCGGCTCGGCCTGGGAGGCTGTGGCGGGTTTTTCCTGGGCGTCTGGCTCGGTGCCTGGCAGCACGCCTTCCAGTTCAGCGGCGCGTTTTTCATCGCGCTCTTTGGCGCGGGCGGCTTTTTCCTCCAATTCGCGCTGCAACTGGCGCGCTTTATAGGCGCGCTCGTGCTCGTTGAGGGCGAGTTCCTGGGCGCGCACATCGCGCAAGTCATTGCGGTGGGCGCGGCGGAGCTTTTTCAGGCAATTGTTGACGGCAAATCGCTGCCAGCACGCAGCCTGGCGGCGCTCGAGGCGCGCGGCAAGCGAGGCGCGTTCGCCGGCCAGGCGCGTGCGCTCCTTGCGCAGCCAAGGGGGGAGTTTGTCATCGTTCATGCCCTCTGGCAGGGGCAGAGCGGCGGCTTTGGCCTCGGCAGCGGCGGCGGTGCCCATGTCGGTTGGGGGCAGTTCAACGGTGGCCCACTCGTATGTGGGGGTGGCGCAGGCGACCAGAAAAAAAATGACAGGCAACAGAGAAATGGGGCGAATGTGCATGGCGGTGGCGTGACGACTGGGGTGAATTGGACGAGAGCAGGTGGTGAACGATGCGCCGCTGGCGCGGCGCTTTGCCGCCCATCGCCGAGTGTTGGCCATTCACCATATACCCCATCATTTCATACCTTATTGCCCGCAAGATAAGCGGGCAATAGAGTGATACTCACAAATATACTGATGCTGGGGCGGGCGCAGTATAGAGCCGTGCCGCGCACGCTGCGCCCTGTGTGGCTAGAAATTGAGTGCGCGCCCGCCGGCAGCCAGCGCCGCTTCGCGCAGCGCCTCGCCCAGCGAAGGGTGCGCGTGGCAAATCAGGGCAATATCTTCACTGCTGGCGCGAAACGCCATCGCCATGCACGCCTCGGAGATTAACTCGCCCGCCAGCGGACCAATAATATGCACGCCAAGGATGGTGTCGGTTCTGGCGTCGGCAAGGATTTTGGCAAAACCCTCCGCCTCACCCATTGCGCGCGCACGCCCATTGGCCATGAATGAGAACATGCCAGTGCAATATTCCACTCCCTCGCTTTTGAGTTGCTGCTCGGTTTTGCCGACCCAGGCAATTTCCGGACTCGTATAAATCACGGACGGAATCAGCGCCAAATCCACATGCGCGGCCTTGCCGGCAATGCGCTCTGCCACAGCCACGCCTTCTTCTTCGGCTTTATGCGCCAGCATGGCGCCGCGCACCACGTCACCCACCGCCCACACGCCGGGCACATTGGTGCGGCATTGCGCGTCCACTGCGATATCACCGCGTGTACCCATTTCCAGCCCCACAGCTGCGGCATTCAGCCCTTCGGTGTTGGGCACACGGCCAATGGCGACAATGAGTTTTTCCACTTCCAGCGTGTGCGCCACACCTTGGGCATTTTCATACGCCACGCGCACAGCGCCATGTTCCAGCGTGGCGGCGCCCACCTTGGCGCCCAGCTCAATATGCAGTCCTTGTTTTTCAAAGGCTTTGGCCGCCTCTTTGGCCACTTGTTCATCAGCGGCGCCGAGGAATGTGGGCAGCCCTTCCAAAATCGTGACTTCGGCGCCCAGCCGTCGCCACACGCTGCCCAATTCCAGGCCAATCACGCCAGAGCCGATAATGCCGAGTGTGCGCGGCACGGCGGGCAGACGCAGCGCGCCATCGTTGGACAAAATATATTCTTCATCAAAGGGTGCGCCAGGCAGGCTGCGCGGCACAGAACCCGTGGCAAGAACAATCTGCGGCGCCGTCAAGGTCTGCGGATTTTTCCCGTCCACGGCAATTTCATACCCGCTGCCTGCTGCCCGCACAAATGAGCCGCGCCCGTGGAAAAAGCTGACGCCATTTTTTTTGAACAGGTACAGAATGCCCTCATTTGTCTGGCGCACAATGGCGGCTTTGCGTGCCACCATGCGCGACACGTCAATGGCAAGATTGTCCAGTGCAATACCGTGGTCAGAAAAATGGCGCGCGGCGCGCTCAAAATGCTCGCTGCTTTGCAGCAGCGCCTTGGAAGGGATGCAGCCCACGTTGGTGCAAGTGCCGCCGGGGGCGGGGTTGCCCTCAGTATTTTTCCAGGCATCGACGTCGATGATGCGGTGGTCGTAGCTGAGCGCCAGATAATTCATGGGGCGGATGACGATGTGCCCGTTTTCCACCACCGGTCGCTCTTTGGTCGCGTGAATGCCCAAAATAGCAGACTGCGGTGGGTTGATAATCGGTGTGGACATCATGGAGCCAAACACCCCCCCATTGCTGATGGAGAAGGTGCCGCCTGTCATATCGTCCATTTCCAGCGTGCCATCTCTGGCTTTTTGCCCATATTCAGCAATTTTCTGTTCAATTGCAGCAAAACTCAATTGGTCGGCATCGCGCACAATGGGCACCACCAGTCCGCGTGGGCTGCTCACGGCCACGCCAATATCAAAATAGCCGTGGTAGACAATATCGTTGCCATCCACGCTGGCGTTGAGGATGGGAAATTTTTTCAGCGCGTGAACAACCGCCTTGACAAAAAAGCTCATGAATCCAAGGCGCACACCATGCGTTTTTTCAAACTGCTCTTTCAGGCGCTGGCGCAATTGCATCACAGGCGCCATATTCACTTCGTTGAACGTGGTGAGGATGGCGTTTTGCGCCTGCGACTGCAGCAGCCGCTCGGCAATACGCGCACGCAGCCGCGTCATGGGCACGCGCTCTTCGGCGCGTTCAGCAGCAGGCGCCACAGGGGGGACGCTGGAGTGCACGGTGGCATCCAGCATGCCAATCACGTCGCCTTTGGTCACACGTCCGCCTTTGCCAGTGCCAGGCACGCTGCCGGCAGGCAAACCGTGCTCGGCCATCATGCGCGCCGCTGCGGGCATGGCAAAACCAGCGGCAGCGCCGGCACTTGGCTCAGCGGTAGGCTGCAAGCTGCTTGCTGCGGCAGCGGAGTCAATACGTGCCAGCACTTGCCCAGCAGCAACGCTGGCACCCATGGGCTGAATAATTTCCGTCAAAATGCCGCTGACAGGCGCTGGCACTTCCAGCACGACTTTATCGGTTTCAATTTCAACCAGGATTTCTCCAGCTTGCACGGCAGCGCCCGGCTGTTTTTTCCACGGCAGCAGCGTGGCAGCGGCAACGGATTCCGAGAGCGGCGGCACAAGCACATCAACGAGTGCCGTAGCGGCTGTTTTGGCGACAGCATTTTCTGGCTGGGCGGAGGGGGGCGCGCCGACTGCTGCGGCGTCGGTGTTGAGCAGTGCCAGCACCTGTCCGGCGGCCACAGTGGCGCCAGCGGGCTGGATGATTTCCGTCAGCGTGCCATCGGCGGGTGCCGGCACTTCCAGCACGACTTTATCGGTTTCAATTTCAACCAGAGTTTCGCCGGCGTGCACGGCAGCGCCCGGCTGCTTTTTCCACTGCAGCAGCGTGGCCGACGATACAGATTCCGAGAGCTGTGGTACAGTGATTTCAAGAGTGGCCATGTCCGTATTCCTTCTTCAAATATGGCGAATGGGGGAGCAGTGTGAATGAGTTTCAGATGAAGGTGCAAAAATCGCCAGGCATGCCTTCAAAGGCAGAGTGCAGCAATTGCCGCTGCTGCTCTTCGTGCAGCCGCGCATAGCCCACAGCGGGTGCAGCCGAAGGGGCACGCCCCACGTAGTTGAGTTTTTGCCGGGGCTGCATGTGCTCGGCGATGAAATGCTGCATATAAAACCACGCACCCTGATTTTCCGGTTCATCCTGGCACCAGACAATTTCCGTGGCATTGGGGTATTTTTCCAGTTCGGCAACAAAGGCGGCATGCGGCGATGGATACAATTGCTCAACGCGGACAATGGCAATATCGCGCACGCCGAGTTCTTCGCGCTGGCGTCGCAGGCCATAATAGACTTTGCCAGAGCACACAATAATGCGCTTGATGCTTTTTGTGTCCAGCGAATCGCATTCGCCAATCACGGTTTTGAAGCCGCCGCTGATAAACTCAGCCAGTGGCGAAGCGGCGTCTTTGTGTCGCAGCAAACTTTTGGGTGTGAAAATAATGAGCGGCTTGCGCGTTGGACTGAGCATTTGCCTGCGCAGCACATGAAAAATCTGGCTGGCACTGGTAGGCTGCACAATCTGCATATTGGCATCAGCGGCAAGCTGCATGAAGCGTTCAATGCGCGCAGAGGAATGCTCCGGCCCTTGCCCCTCGTAGCCGTGTGGCAGCATGAGCGTCAGGGCGCTCATGCGCCCCCATTTCACTTCGCCAGCGGCGATAAACTGGTCAATGAGTACTTGCGCGCCATTGGCAAAGTCGCCAAACTGTGCTTCCCAAATCACCAGGGTGTTGGGGTCGCTGGAAGCGTAGCCGTATTCAAAGCCCAGCACCGCTTCTTCGGACAAAATGGAGTCAATCACGCTGAAAGGCGCCTGATTTCTGGCGATATTGGCCAGCGGAATATAAGCGCCTTCATCCCATTTTTTGCGGTTTTGGTCGTGCACTACAGCGTGGCGGTGCGAAAATGTACCGCGTCCGCAGTCTTCGCCTGAAAGGCGCACGCCAGTCCCAGCGGCCACGAGCGAGGCAAAAGCCATATGTTCGCCCATGCCCCAATCCACCGGTATTTCTCCGCGTCCCATGGCAGCGCGCGCATCCAAAACGCGCTGCACCAGTGGGTGCGGCAAAAATCCTTCCGGCACCTGGGTGATGCGCTGCGCCAACTGCGCCCATTCATTCTTGGAAATGGCGGTGCTGGCGGTGTCGCGCCACGCGACGCCTTTGTATTTATACCATCCAGGAGATTTTGTACGGCGGGTATCCTGGACAACGGGGTTTTCAGCCAGCTGTCCGGCCTGCATGGCGGCGCGGTAGGCGGCTGCCATATTTTCTGCTTCATCTGCGGCAATGACGCCTTGCGCCAGCAGTGCATCAGCGTAGAGTGTGCGCGTGCCGGGGTGCTGGGCGATTTTTTTATACATCAGCGGCTGCGTCATCATGGGCGTATCCTGCTCGTTGTGCCCAAGTTTGCGGTAGCAGACAATATCCACCACCACATCGCGCGCAAATTGCTGACGGTATTGCAGCGCCAGGCGTGTGGCGAAAACCACAGCTTCAGGGGCATCAGCGTTGACGTGCAGCACGGGCGCTTCCAGCATTTTTGCAATATCAGTGCAATAGCGCGTGGAACGCGCGTCGCGCGGGTCACTGGTGGTAAAGCCGATTTGATTATTAATGACAATATGCACGGTGCCGCCGGTGTGGTAGCCGCGCGTTTGTGCCAGTGCCAGTGTTTCCATCACCACGCCTTGGCCGGCAAATGCTGCGTCGCCATGCACCAAAATGGGCAGCACGCTGCCTGTGCCGCTGCCATAACGATCCAGGCGCGCACGCACGCTGCCTTCAACGACGGGGTTGACAATTTCCAGGTGCGAGGGGTTGAAGGCCAGCGCCAAATGAATCGAACTGCCGCCCGCCGTTATGACGTCGGAGCTGAAACCGTTGTGATATTTCACGTCGCCTGATGGCAATTCGCGCGCTCCTGTTTGCTCAAACTCGGCAAACAGCATGGCGGGCGTTTTGCCCAGGGTGTTGACGAGCACGTTCAGCCGCCCACGGTGCGCCATGCCAATCACGGCTTCGCGCACGCCGCTGGCGCTGGCGGCGGCAATGAGTGTGTCCATGGCGACTATAAAGCTCTCGCCGCCTTCCAGCGAAAAGCGTTTTTGTCCTACATATTTTGTGTGCAAGAACTGTTCGAGCCCTTCGGCGGCGGTCAGGCGTTCGAGAATGCGTTTTTTTTGCGCTGCATCCAGCTGTGCGCGGCTGCGCGTGCTTTCAAGCTGTTGCTGCCACCAGCGTTTTTGTTCTTGCTCGGTAATATACATGAACTCGGCGCCAAGAGCGCCGCAATACGTTTCGCGCAGCGCGCTGAGCAATTCGCCCAGCGGCATGGCGTCACGCCCGAAAAAGGTATTGCTGGTGTTGAATACGGTGTGCGTATCAGTGTCGGTGAGGCCGTAAAAACCGGGCAGCAGCTCCGGAATATCCGGGCGTGCTTCGCGCTGCAGCGGGTCAAGCTGCGCCCAGCGCGCGCCAATAGTGCGGTGCGCAGCAATGAGTTGCTGCACGGCGGTGTGTTTGCGCCCGTGTGTCGATTCTTTGGTTGCGGCATTTTCTGTGGCGTGCAGCGGGGCTGTGCGGGCGTGTGCGCGTGCGGTAAATGCCTGAATCACTGGCGTGTGCGGCACATCGCGCGCTGCGCTGTCGCTGGCGGCGGTTTGCAGCGAGTCAAAATACTGGCGCCATGAAGCGGGCACGCTGGCGGCATTTTCCAGATACCGTTCATACATTTCATCGGCGTATGACGCATTGCCGCCGAAAAGGGGGCTGGCGTGCAGGCTAGAGCGGTATGAGGATTGGATTTTGTTCATGGCTGGCAGGCACGTGGGAAAAAGGCGAAAATGACCGCTTATTGTGCCTGCCAGCTGCAGCGCAGCGCCAGTGTGGGTGTTATTTCCGACATGGCGCAATGGCTTTCTGCCCGCTGACTATTTTGGCTGTGTGCTGCTGGCGCGCTTGTGCTGCAAACGCTGCCACACATGCGGTGGCACGAATTGCGCCACATCGCCGCCGAGCAGCGCAATTTCGCGCACATGCGTGCTGCTGACGGCTTGCCAGCGCCAGCCGGCGTGCAAAAACACGGTTTCAATTTCCGGCGCCAGCGCCGCATTCATGCCCGCCAGGCGCGCTTCAAAATCAAAATCTGATTCTGAGCGCAGCCCGCGCACAATGGCGCGCGCACCCTGCTGGCGCGCAAACTCTACCAGCAGCCCGTCGTAGGGCAGCACATGCACTTGCGGCCACTGGCGCGCGCTCTCTTGCGCCATTGCCAGGCGTTCTTCAAAAGTAAACAGTGTTTTTTTATGGTGTGCGATGGCGACGGCCAGCAGCACTTTGCCAAACAGCGTGCAGGCGCGGCGCAGTATGTCTTCATGCCCGCAGGTGATGGGGTCAAAGGTGCCGGGATAAATGGCAAGGGTGGCGTGGCTCATGGCGTGTAGATGTGTATGGGGAAAAGCGGCAGATTATGAAGGCGCGCAGCGTGGCGGACTGTGTTGATTAGTTCAATGAGTATATGGCTGCCTGCCGGCAGTTTGCGCCGGAAGTAATGGTCTATGTGAGGGAGTATATATTTCATTATGAAAGCGTACAATGGGTATGCATCGTTTGCCGGCTTGATGCGCGGGCAGTGCACTTTTTATGAGCG
>ONTY01000140.1 GCA_900320815.1 uncultured Pseudomonadota bacterium | reverse complement strand
CGCGCCAGAGCCTTGTCCATGATGATGTCTGGAAACGCCGCTTCCACCTCCACACTCCTTCACGCTCACTGCCGCTGCTCGCTACCGCGCAAAAACAGGCGCGAGACCATCTCGCGCGTGTGCGCGAGGTGCGCCGCGTCTGCCGCGTGCAGCTCCGCCAGCGCGCCGTGCAGCATCTTTTGCGTCAGCGCGCGCGAGAGTGCCTCCATCACCGCTTCCACATCGTCGCCCTTGGCCAGGCGCTTGCGTGCGCGCGCCAACTCGGTGGCACGCCAGGCATTGGCCTGTTCATTGAGCTGGCGAATCAGCGGCACCACGCCACCGGATGGGTCGCGCTGCGCCAGCCAGTGCATGAAACCGCGCACACCCGCGTCAATGATGACTTCCGCCTGGGCAACTGCCGCCTGCCGGCTCGCCTGCCCGCTTTGCACCACCTGCGCCAGGTCGTCGATGCTGTAGAGGTACACGTCGTCGAGCTGGCTGACTTCCTGCTCAATGTCGCGCGGCACAGCCAAATCCACCATAAACATCGGGCGATGGCGCCGCGCTTTGAGCGCGCGCTCCACCGCGCCCAGCCCGATGATGGGCAACTGGCTGGCGGTGCAGCTGATGACAGCGTCAAACTCCGCCAGCCGCCCGGTCAAATCCGCCAGCCGCATCACGCTGGCGCCAAAACGGCTCGCGAGCTTTTCGCCGCGCTCCAGGGTGCGGTTGGCAATGACGATGCTCTTTGGCGCGCGCGCCGCAAAGTGCGCCGCCACCAGTTCAATCATCTCGCCCGCACCCACCAGCAGCAGGCGAATCTGGCGCAAGTCCTCAAACAGATTGCCCGCCAGCCGCACGGCAGCAGCGGCCATGCTGATGGAGTGCTCGCCAATTTCGGTGCAGGTGCGCACGTCCTTGGCCACGGCAAAGCTGCGCTGGAAAAGCTGATTCAGCGTGGCGCCCAGCGCGCCCGCGTCCTCGGCGGCGCGCACCGCCGTTTTCATCTGTCCCAGGATTTGCGCCTCGCCCAGCACCATGCTGTCCAGCCCGCTGGCGACGCGGAACGCATGGCGCGCGGCCGCATCGTCTTGCAGCACATAGGTGTGCGCGCGCAGCGCCTCGCCCGGCACCTCGCCCGCCTGCGCCAGCCAGTGCAGCGTGCCCTCGGCCTGCGTCTGCTCGGCGGCGCAATACACCTCGGTGCGGTTGCAGGTGGAGAGGATGGCCGCTTCTGGCTGGCTGCGCAGCGCCCCGCGCAGCGCCGAGAGCGCCGGCGCAATCTGCTCGATTGCAAAAGCAAAGCGCCCGCGCAAATCCACGGGCGCCGTCGTGTGATTCAGTCCCAAAGCCCAAACAGCCATAGTGGAGCAATTCTATAAACTGCCCTCTTGTGCTCCCCCCTTGGCGTCCCTCGCAGCGCCACAGCGCCGGGGCAACGCGCATCAAGGAAAACGCCACTCCTCCTCCCCCGCCCCGCATGGACTGGATTGCCCCCGCCTGGCACCTCGCCGGCTTTGCCGCCCCCGCCGCCTGCTGCGCCGCCGCCACCGTATGCGCCGCGCGCCTATTATGGCGCCCACACAATCAACACAATTCCAAATCCTGGCGCCAGCGGCTGCTGCCGCAAATGATGTGCAATTTTCTGGCGGGATTTTCTGCACTGCTTGCCGGATTGATTATTACCGGTCACGACGGGCGCATTTCAACATACGCCGCACTGATATTCACCAGCGCCGCCTGCCAGGCGTGGATGATGCGTTGACATCCTCCCCGCCCTAAAGGACGGGGATTCCTACCGGTCATTTGCTGCGTGGACCTTCGGAGGGTTCCTGCTGCGGTTTTCAGGCCGCAACCGGCAACTGGGCGTGTCCCGCCCTCTGCGTTTCAGCAGGTGCCAGAAGCGAGCGTGTCAGAACATAGCCCGCCGCTGGCGTTTGAGGCTTATGCGGCAGCCCGCGCCTCAAGATGTTGACCGCTCCCACCACATCAGCGTTTCCTTCGCAGCCACACACCACACACCGGAACACTGCTTGCGTTTTCCGGTTTTCAGCATTGACGTGGCCGCATTCTGGACACGTCCTGCTGGTGTTTTGTGGCTGCACCAAGATGAGCTTTTCACCGCGCCTTGCCATCATGCGGGTGTGCCAGAAGTTTGAAGCAGAACTCGTTGAGTTCGACGGGGAAGATGACCATGTGCACCTGCTGGTGAACTATCCACCCAAGGTTGCCATCTCGTCACTCGTGAACAGTCTCAAGGGCGTGTCCAGCCGAAGGCTTCGCAGGAAGTATCCCAACATCCTTCGCAAGATGTGGAGAGGATCGCTTTGGTCTCCGTCATACTTTGCTGGAAGCTGTGGAGGAGCGCCAATTGAAATCATCAGGAAATACATCGAACAGCAACGAACACCAGATTAGCCCCCCTCCCTTGGGGGAGCTGGCGCTATCCATCCCCGACCTGAAGGACGGGGCTTTCCGCGCTTTCTGGTAAATACAAAACTGTGCGGCAACATTGCCGCGCCTTGCGACTGCCACAGTCAAGAAGAAAAAATCAGCCATATCACGCATCCAAGGCTATGTTGAACCACGGTTGACCTAGTTTGCCGCACCTGCCCCTTGATTTGTTTTTAGGGGAACGTCGCATTAAAATCGATAGCAACAATCAAAGGAGGTTGAGCACGTCCGGTATCAACATAGCCCGTTTGGAACGTGAGCTTGGCGCTCTTTCACGCACCGACCGCAAGGCTGCCATCGAGCAGCTTCAACAGCTCGTGCGTGAAGTCTCCTTTGACCTAGCCGCTGGCAACAACAAAGAGATTGAGTGTTGTCCTCGTTGCGGTGATCTGGATTTCATCAAGAAGGGTAAGTCCGTTCGTGATGATTCACAGCGTTATTTCTGCTATGGGTGCCATCGGACGTTTGGGCCAAAACTTCCAATGCAATTGCCATGAGCAAGTTGCCGGTGTCCACATGGATGGCATACATCGAGTGCTTTGTAGATGCTCAGCATCTACGCGCATGTGGTCAAAAGTGTGCTGTTTCGCTCAATAGCGCCTTTTGCATGCGCCACCGCCTGCTGAAAGTCATCAAATAGTTTTGCTGGGTGTTCAGTGTAGGCGCTGGCGTATCTGCCGAACTTGACGAAACCTACTTTGCCGAATCATTCAAGGACACTCACAACCACTCCAAGATGTTCGTGATGCCGCGTCCCCACACAAAAGAGGCCGCTCCATACACAAGCCAGGTTCGTCAGCCGAACAAATCTGTGTTCTCTCTGGCGTCAATGACAAAGGCACGACGGTCTTTGAACTGACAGGCCGTGGAACCATCAGCAAGAACCGAGCTATGTCCACGCTCAAGGATGAGGTGAAAGATGGCTCCATCATTGCCACGGACAAAGCGTTTGCTTATTCGCCGGTGCAACGCGCATTGAATGTAGCGGTTCACAACCGCTACGACGCCAATCCAGGCAAAAGGGGGTTCCTTGGCGGCACCATCAACCGCATCAATTCGCTTCACACCGACCTGAAGCTGTTTATAAAAAAGGTTCAGGGGTGTGTCTACCAAGCATCTGCACGCTGACCTTGATTGGCAACGGTGGTGCATGGATTTTGCAGCCAACATGACGTCGGCAACAGAAACCGTCGCCGAGCAGCTTGTCAAGGGCACTTACCAGACGGTGCGGTCGAATTTCTTCAACAGACCGCAGCTTTATATGGATTACTGGCACAATCGTGTGCCAGCTGGCGCGGCTCATTTCATCGCCCCCCAAGAGACTTGCAAGAAGACGTGTCAATCCTGTGGTAAAAAGGAAAAAGCAATACCCCATCATACCCCCATCACTGCAGCTGGAAAAATGCCACAGTTTTGAGTATGCTCATCCATCCCACACGTAGCCCCCGCCCCCCGTGGACGGCAATTTGAGTTTGGTGTACGGCATATATACACAAAACAAAAATAGATGCCAGCACTACGCCCAATTACAGTAATACACTCTTTCTTTTCATTTCAATGATTTACCTCGGCAGGGCGTGCATCAACTGCAGGCAGCACCATCTGATTTGAGAAAAGCGATTCCAAATTTCTCTTTTTCAGCATCTGGGATCATAGCGAACCATGAATCAAATCCGACGCCCTTCCAGGGCATATACGTGTCGAAATAATATCTCCACGGATAAACCTTTTCCCCGATAATACGGTTCGTAATATCCCTGACGTCTCCAATGACACGCGCAGGCACACCGCCTACCACAGAATACTGTTCCACATCTTTACCCACCGTTGCACCGGCAGCAACCAGGGAATCGGAGTAAATTTTCACTCCAGGCAATATCGTCGCCGATGTCGCAATGACGGCAAACGGATAAATGTGAACGCCATCCAAATAATTTGACGGTGGCGCAGGGTCGTTGGTCAGGACAACATAGGGAAATATCCAGACAAAGCTGCCCACAACGGACTTCTGCCCTATGTGCACATTGCTGTGAAACCTTACATAGTGCCCTATAGAACATTTTCCCTGAATATCGGAAAGCGTACCAATGCTCGTGTGATTTCCAATTTCCGTGCCCTCACGTATGGTAACCCGATGACCTGTCTGAAAGTGTGACCCTATTTTAGAACCGGCGTAAAGAATGGAGCCGCTGCGAATCAAGGCGTTTCCTCCAATATGGAGTGGGTGCTGGCCGTCTTTCCTGTCACCGCACCGCCCTTGCCCACGCTCCCCAAGGATGCAGCCAGAACCTATAAATGAATTTTCTCCGAGCGATACACCGCTTCGAATTACCGTATGGCTCTCGATTTGAGTGTTGTCCCCTATCGTAACATCATCTTCAATCACACAGTGATGCCCCACAGTCACATTTGTACCAAGCGTCGCGCGCTCACTAATGACGCAATATTGCCCGATTTCATGTCCCATCATCGCCACCTCTCACGGTCAATCAATAAATGAGCTGCGCCCACCGGCAAGCGCAGCGAAAAATAAGCATACGCCCCTCGATAAGAGCGCTTTGCGGATGGCCGGTAACATCGCATTTTTTGTAGCACAGACCAAAGAGATGGATATTTATCGTGCGGAAACATGGGGCGCAGCAGGTGTAAATATCCAGCGCTGCAGCATAAATATCAGCGGCATACACACCGCTGCAGCAGCCAACGGCGCCGCCCACTGCGGACCGCGCAGCCAAGCGCCC
>ONTY01000015.1 GCA_900320815.1 uncultured Pseudomonadota bacterium | reverse complement strand
TTTATTATATAGCAAGTCCCATACAGTGTCAAGAGTCCGATTCTCGAAAAAGTGTGGACTATTTCCCATCCTGTGATATAATGGGATACAACCGCGAACCGGACCGAACGGTCGCTGAAAGGGAGCGCCATGGATCACAGAGAATTGACACAATCACAGAAAAAACGCCTGGGAACGCTGATGCTTGTCATTGCGGTCATGGTACTCGTGATCCTCAGCTGGATCGTGGGCCGTCCGCTGGTGCGGTTTGCCAAAGAGCCGGAACGCTTCCGGGCCTGGGTGGACGCCAAAGGCGTTTGGGCGCAGCTTGCCTATATGGGCATGGTGATCGTGCAGGGGATCGTCGCTCTGATCCCGGGCGAACCCTTTGAGATCGCCGCAGGCTATGCATTCGGCGCGGTCGAAGGATCGATCCTGTGCCTTATCGCATCCACCATCGGCAGCATGCTCGTGTTCTGGCTGGTGCGGCGCTTCGGTATCCGCCTGGTGGAGCTGTTTTTTTCGCGGGAGAAGCTGCAGAATCTTCGCTTTCTGCGCGCATCGCCCAGGCGCGTCATGTCTTCACTGAAACGCACTGTGATTTCGTGCGCCTGTCCCACCTCGCCCTGTGGCGAGACTTGCAAGGTGAAGGCGTGCGCGCTGCCTGCAGCCAGCACCGCCGCCGCTGCCGCAGCAAAACGCTGCCACAGGCGGCGCGTAGAAAAGGAAAAAGCCGGTGGGTGGGGGCTTTGGCAAGGCAGGGCAGGGGGTGCAGTTATGGCTGGCATAGGGGAAGCAGCGGCGGGAAAAAGTGGGGGAGAAACCAGCCGGGAAAGGCTGGCAGAGGAAAAACGCACAAGTCTGCCTTACCAACCTCTTGCGCGTTTTGACTTACCACACAAGGGGGGAGGCAGCGCATGCCCGATAGCAAACGGCGAAATTGAGGGTATTCGAAAAGGGGCTTTCAGTTCGCCCGCTGCTCAGCGGACAGCTCCGCCATCAGCGCCTCGGCCTGCTGCAGCACGGTTTGCACGGCGGCGGCCTGCAGGTCGGGCGGGTAGCCGTATTTGCGCAAGATGCGCTTGACGAGGGCGCGCATCTTGGCGCGCGCCTGCTCGCGCTTCCACCAGTCCACGGTGACGTTCTCGCGCAGGCTGGTAAGCAGCTCGTGCGCAATCACGCGCAACTGCTTGTCGCCCATCGCCTGCACTGCGCTTTCGTTTTCGGCCAGCGCATCGTAGAAAGCGATTTCCTCATCAGTCAACCCCTGCTCCTCCCCGCGCTGGCGGGCGGCGCGGATGTCGCGCGCCAGTTTGATGAGTTCCTCAATGACTTCGGCGGCGGTAATCGCATTGGCGTGGTAGCGCGCAATGGCGCCCTCCAGCCGCTCGGAAAACTTGCGCCCTTCCACCACATTGGCTTTGCTGCGTGAGCGGATGCTGTCGCCCAGCAGCTTGCGCAGCGCCTCCAGCGCCAGATTCTTTTTCTTGAACTGCTGCACCTCGGCGAGAAACTCCTCCGAGAGGATGGAAATATCGGGCGACTGGATACCGGCAGCTTTCAGAATATCCACAATTTCCGTGGAAACAACGGCGCGGCTGACGATTTGCGCAATGGCCAGCTCGCGCTCGCGCGGTTCCATGCCGCTGCGCGCACTGCTTTTGACCAGCGCGGCGCGAATCGCCTGAAAAAAGCCCACTTCTTCGCGCAGCGCGCGCGCCGCATCGCTGGCCGCCGCCAACGCAAACGCCTTTGAAAGCGCCAGCACCGCATCGGCAAAGCGGCGGTGTGCCTTTTTCTTGCCCTCTTCGCTTTGCTCCTGCGCCGCCCACTGCTGCTGGCGTTCCAGAATCCACTCCACGGCGCCAGCCATGACTGCCAGCCGCTGCGCTGGCTCACCGTGCAGCGCGGCGGCGTAGTCAAAGCCGTGGAACATGCCGCGCACGATTTCATATTTTTCCTGCAGCAGGGCGACGGCCTGCGCCTCGTCGATGCCGGTGTTGTCCCGGTCGCTTTTTGAATACTGCGCCAGCGCCGCCTTCAGGTTGTGTGCAATGCCGATGTAGTCCACCACCAGCCCGGCGGGTTTGTCGCGGAACACGCGGTTCACCCGCGCAATCGCCTGCATCAGCCCGTGCCCGCGCATGGGTTTGTCCACATACATGGTGTGCATACAGGGCGCGTCAAAACCCGTCAACCACATATCGCGCACAAGCACGAGTTTGAGCGGGTCGGCCGCATCGCGCGCACGGCGCGCAAGCTGGTCGCGTCGCGCCTTGCCGCCAATGTGCTGCTGCCATTCCTGCGGGTCGCTGGCAGAACCCGTCATCACGATTTTGATGGCGCCCGTGGCGTCGTCGTCGCTGTGCCAGTCGGGGCGCAGCTTGATGATTTCGTCGTACAGCGCCACGCAAATGCGCCGACTCATGCACACCACCATGCCCTTGCCTTCCAGCGCGGCGGTGCGGCGCTCAAAATGCTCCACCAGGTCGCGCGCCACCAGCGCCAGCCTCCGGCTGCTGCCGACCAGCGCCTCAACAGTGGCCCATTTCTTTTGCAGGCGGTCGCGCTCGGCCTCAGTCTCGTCGCCGGTCAGCTCGTCCATCTCGGCGTCAATGTTCGGCTTTTCGTTTTCATCCAGCGCAATGCGCGCCAGCCGCGATTCATAGTAAATCGGCACCGTGGCGCCGTCTTCCACCGCGCGGCTGATGTCGTAAATATCAATATAGTTGCCAAACACCGCTGGCGTATTCACATCGTCGGCCTCAATCGGCGTGCCCGTAAAGCCGATAAATGAAGCATTTGGCAGCGCATCGCGCATATATTTTGCAAAGCCGTAGGAAATGCCGCCGCTTTTTGCGTCCACCCTGGCGTGAAAACCATACTGGCTGCGGTGCGCCTCGTCCGCAATCACCACCACATTGCGCCGCTGCGTCAGCGCCCCGCTGCCCTCGCCAAACTTCTGCAGCGTCGTGAAAATCACCCCGCCCGAAGCGCGGCTGCCAAGCAGCTGCTGCAGCTCCTCGCGGCTGCCCGCCTGCTGCGGCGTCTGGCGAATCAAATCGCGGCACATGGAAAACGTGCCAAAAAGCTGGTCGTCCAAATCGTTGCGGTCGGTAATCACCACCAGCGTCGGGTTTTCCAGCGCCGGGTGCCGCACAAGCTGCCCCGCATAAAACGCCATCAACAGGCTCTTGCCCGAACCCTGCGTGTGCCAAATCACCCCCGCGCGCCGGTCGCCCTTTTTCTGCGTCCGCACACTCGGCAGACCGTACGGCGCTGGCTCCTCCGCCACGCCCTGCACCGGCGCGCACGCGCGAATGGTGGACTCCACCGCGCGCCGCACCGCGTGAAACTGGTGATAGCCCGCGATGATTTTCACCAGCGCCCCGCCCGCGCTGCCAAACACCGTGAAATCGCGCAGCAGCGACAACAACCGCCCCCGCTCAAACACCCCCTCCAGCAGCGTCGGCAACTCCGGCTGGCCCTTGGGCAAAACGTCGCCGCCATCCGTCGTGCGCCACGGCATGAAACGCTCAAAATCCGCCGAAAGCGACCCCACCCGCGCCGCAATCCCGTCCGACGCCACCAGCAGTGCATTCGTGCGAAACAGCGCCGGAACCTCGCCCTTGTACGTCTGCAACTGATTGAACGCCATCCGCACATCCGCCTGCGCGCTGCCCGGCGCCTTCAGCTCCACCACCGCCAGCGGCAACCCATTGACAAACAGCACCACATCCGGGCGCCGACGCTGCCGCCCGCCCACCACCACAAACTGGTTCACCGCCAGCCAGTCATTGCGCGCGGCATCGTCAAAATCAATCAGCTGCACCCGCCCCGCGCGCAGCGTGCCATCGTCCGCGTGAAACTCCACCTCCACCCCATCCACCAGCAGGCGGTGAATGCGGCGGTTTTCCTCCAGCAGCGTCGGCAACTCCTGCTGCAACACGCGCTGCACAGCGTCCTGCCGCGCCTCGGGCGGCACATGCGGATTCAGCCGCTCCACCGCCGCCGCAAAGCGCCCGCGCAACAGCGCCTGCGCATAACTCCCCCGCTCCGGCTGCTGCCCCTCGGGGGCAACATCTTCCCCTCGCGCCACCCGCCAGCCAAGCGAGTGCAACTGCTCCAGCAACGTCTGCTCAACCTCTGCTTCGGAAAGAAATGCCATCGCCAATCTCCGCTAGAATCTGCCCCAGCTCATCTGCCATGTGTAGAAGGAGTATCAGAAGCCCTTGCACAGCAATGTGCCGGGGCTTCGGTCTTTTTGGCGGCATGCAACAGCTTGCCTGCCAGCGCCACAGTTCCTACAATTGTCCGCAATACGGCCGACGCCTCTGCACTTTGTGGTTCCCCCTCTGTGTATGCGTCGGTTCTCTTTTGTCCGTCGCTTAGCGGCCAGCCAAACTGTGCAGCACCTCCTCCGTCATGCCGCAAGCAACTCCCGCACTTCTTCTCGTTGAGACCACAACACTGGTTGCAGGCCGTAGTTTTTCAACGCCTCAACGACAGAAGATGAAACCTCAAATGAACTGTCATTCATAAACGCATAGAGGTGCGATTCCGACGGGCGTGTTTCCTTCGTATCCAGCCACTTGAATACTAAGTTCTCTGCTGATTCCTTCTTTGGGTTGCTGATGGCTTGAATAATGCGCTCAGGCTGTTGCCGCGACCTCGGTATCACGAAATCAAACATATGGTCGTAGCCACTCTTACCAGGAAACTTGACCTTGGGCGTATAGCGAATGTCGGCAAGCTCCAGCCACCGTGTCACATCTTCATAAAACAGGCTGGCTACATGAGGCGATGCCAGATAGAACAAGTCGTTCACAGCCAGCATCGCCTGAATAAGGTTATGCTTTTTCAGCGGAAAATTCTCCGGCGTTGCCTTTATTAGCAGCTGCTCATCATCCATTTGCACGCCAAAACCCGCCAACGTCATTTTCAACAGCTCCTGACGTTTAGGGCTATCCAGCGGACAGCCTGAATTAATGAGGTCACTGATGATGTAACCATCATCCGTCAACAAATAGCCATTGTCCTCACGACGCACATAAAATTGCAGACAATCGTTGTGGCGGTCAAGGTGCGGTGTCGTCACTTGCACCCAGTCGCGCCCTACATCGCGCAGCACTGTTTTGTCACGCAACCATCGGGTGTAATCATCCAGCAGTTTCTGAATATCCTTGACCATGTTCATGCGAACAACCCCCGTTCAATGATGGGTTTGCCGACAATGCGGCAGTAGTCCATAAACCTGTCCAGCAATTCAACGGCATCATCAATGCCTGCAAACATTTCCGGCAAAGGCTCCGCCCACTTGTCACCGTAGCCTTCCCGATAGCGGTGCAAATGCGGACAATCGAACACCTCGCCATCGGGGTTGCGATGGGGAGCGCCAGCCAAATCCAGCCGCGCCAACACCACCGCCTTTCGTGCTCGCGTCTGGAACGTATGCTTTGTGAGCAGAACCTGACTGCGCGTAATGTCCAAGCTGAACTCCTCGCGCCGGTCTGCCGAGAACAACGGCAGTCGCAGCGAGCCTTTCAAAGCAGGCAAGTCAATGCGCTCTTCGCCGAAGAAGTGCTTTTCTAGCACCAGCAGCGCATCAGCTTCTTGCTGGGTCAGCAGTATCGTCATGTCTCCGTCACCTCCGAACAACCGGGCGCCCCAAAGTGCGCCAAGAATCGCTCCGCATCCGCAACCCGCAGTTTGCCAGAAATCAACTGCGGCAGCAGGGTGTCACGCAAGGCGGCGATGGTGTTTGATTGATGGCGATTTTCAATTGCTTGCGCCATCAAGGGATGAACCATTTCAGAAAATGACTGGATTGCTTGACTGTTTGCAGCAAAAATACTGATGCCACACAGTTGCTCCGGCTTCACTCGCTGATGGCTGTTTGATGTTCCTGTCACCAATTGGCGCATGGTCGTATTGAACTCTGGCGAAGATGCAAGACAGTACAAAAAGGCACTGTTTGCTGGCTCTTTGGGAATCCATACGATAAACTCGGTTGAGCACACCGCGTTTGAGCCAGCCGCGCCAATCAGCCAAACACGAGGAATGTGCGGGTTGAGCTTGGATAGCAGCAATGAATTATCCGGCACTGGCGTTTTATTGCTCTTGATTGCTTCACCCAATTCGCGCACAGGAATTTGTCCCTCATCAAAGGCGGGAATGCTGTAATGTGTGAATGTTTTCCCGGGCAAGTTACCCGGAGTGACTGTCCCTTTCCCCTGTCGCGCAACATCGCCAAAGGTAAAAAGCCGCCACCCCTGTGGCACTTCGCCGTGTTCTGTTTCAACCAGGCGGTCGGGGAAGAGGTTCCAGAGGTGTGCGGGCAGGCCGGGGAGTGTCTGGCCGCGCTGCCAGCGCCCTGACATCTTGGCGCGCACTGGCTCAAAGTCCACAAACCACGCCTTGAACAGGGCGCGCGCCATTTCCTGCAAGGTTTCGCTCTGCCTGCGGCCCAGTTCTATCTTGTCGTCCAGTGTGCCGAGAATGTGGGCAATGGCGCGTTGTTCGGGGAGGGGAGGAAGAAGAATTTGAAGCTCTGTAAGAGCAGAAGTTTTTAAGTATGGAAGCGCCGACCCTGAAGCTATTTCACCAAAATCAAATTTAGAAAGCGAATAATAAAAGAAGGTATCATTTAC
This sequence comes from uncultured Pseudomonadota bacterium, assembly GCA_900320815.1. Lineage (GTDB taxonomy): Bacteria > Pseudomonadota > Gammaproteobacteria > Burkholderiales > Burkholderiaceae_C > Ottowia. Next base: position 4,169 of record ONTY01000015.1, on the reverse strand, counting down.
ATGGCGAGACTTTGGAATAGCTCCCATCATATTATTATCAATAATTGTCGGCCGAACGATGCGACGCAATCTATTCGCCTTAATTGCTTCTCCGATTTTTGCAAATACAGTCGCGCCCTTTGGAATAGGTCTGGCCTTAATGATACGCAAATCTGTTTCATCAACCCAGTGGTTTGCACCACGGATACAGATGGCGTTGATTGGTAAGTTCATATCACTTACCTTAATAAACGGATAGTCTCCAGTTGTCCTCCCCTGCAGTGCAAGCGGAAACACTGAGCCCGCACGAAGTTCGGCAATGTCGCCAAGCGTAGTCAACTTCCATTCACTCATCACAACCACCCGCACTTTCGAGCGCGATAAATCGCGCCCCTACAATGCCGTTCAAAACCGCATACCCCATCATTCAACACACCATTGCCGGCTTATGTTGCCGGCGACCATATGATACCCGTTGATTTCCCCCTCACCTTGCACCCTCTCCCGCTGCCCGCTGCTGACGCAGCCGCGTGGTTTTTGCTGGATTTTCAATGCTGTATTTCCACATAGCCCTGTTCAATGGTGCGGTGAAAGGCTGCGGGCAGGCGCGCCCAGTCGTGGATGTCCACGAGCATGGGCAGGTCGCTGTCGCGGAGGGCATCCTGCAGGCTCGCCCAGTTCGTTATTTCAGCGTTCAGATTCGCGGGGTTGCGCACGACGATGTCCAAATCGCTGCCTTCGTGCGCGTGGCCGGTGATGCGGCTGCCGTAAGCCCAGACTTGCGCATCCGGCGCGTGTTCGGCCAGCAGTGCGCACAGCAGGCGCAGGTGGCGCTCGCTCAGCTGCAGGCGGGCGATGTCATGTCTGGGCATCAAACAGCTCCTGAAATGTGTCGGCCAGTGCGCGCACGTCCTGCAGGTAGGCGGGCAGGATTTTCAGGGTTTCGTTGGCGAAGCCTTCGCCGTAGTCGTGGGCGGTGGTGTTGCGGTTGGCGCGGTAGGCAAACCAGCGCTCAACGGCTTCTTCGTCCAGCAGGCCGTGTTTGCTGGCATGGCGGAACAGGTCCTTGAAGACGAGTTTGTCCACTTCGCGCGGGCTGCCGCCATAGAGCATCAATGCCTTGCGCAGGAGTTTTCCGGTGGTTTCCAGCGATAGCTCAAAACTTTTGATGGCGGCGTTGCGGAAGAGGTCGTAGAGCACGTCTTGCCCGTCTTCAACGGCAGCCAGGCGAGTGATGGCTTCCTGCAGGGTGTCGGCGGTGCGGCGCAGGTGTTCAACGTTCAATGACATGCGTGGCTCCTTTTCAGGCGGCTGCCGGGGCGGTGGTTTGTTCCTTCTCAGTGCTGCTGTGGTTGATTATGGGTTCCAATGGATTCGTCTTCAAGGCGGTGTTCAAAACCGTATACTCAACCAATCAATACTTCATCGCCGGCTTATGTTGCCGGCTACCATATGATACCCTGCAAAATAGCGCGAGCAGTTGGGCAACAGCCTGTTGCCCGGTTGCGGCGCATGTTGTGTCGCCATTGCCGCCTCACCCGCCATAACCAAGCTCCCGCAGGTTGGCTTCTATGGCGGCGTCAAGTCTGGCGGCTTCGTCTTTTTGCTGGCGCCACTGGGCGGTGAGGCGCTGCATTTTTTCGGCGAAGGGTTCGCCGTCGCCCTCTTGCTGGGCGGCGCCGACGTAGCGCCCGGGGGTGAGGATGTGGCCGTTTTTGCGGATTTCTTCTTTGCTGGCGCTTTTGCAGAAGCCGGGGATGTCGGCGTAGTCGCCAGCGCCTTCTTCACCGCGCCAGGCGTGGTAGGTGCGGGCGATTTTCTGGATGTCGTCTTCGCTGAGTTCGCGGCGGGTGCGTTCGACGAGTTGCCCCATGCCGCGTGCGTCGATGAAGAGGACTTGCCCGTTGCGGCCTGCGGGTTTGAGGCGCGCGAGGAACCAGAGGCAGGCGGGGATTTGTGTGGAGTAGAAGAGTTGCCCGGGGAGGGCAACCATGCAGTCGATGGCGTCGGCTTCAACCATGAGGGCGCGTATGTCGCCTTCGCCGGATTGGGTGCTGCTCATGGAGCCGTTGGCGAGGACGACGCCAGCCGCGCCGGTGGGCGCGAGGTGGTGCCAGATGTGTTGCAGCCAAGCAAAGTTGGCGTTGCCTGCGGGCGGGGTGCCGAAACGCCAGCGCACGTCGTCCACGAGGCGCTCGCCGCCCCAGTCGGAGATGTTGAAGGGCGGGTTGGCGAGGATGTAGTCGGCTTTGAGGTCGGGGTGTTCGTCTTTGTGGAAGCTGCCTTCGCTGTTCCAGCGGATGTCGTTTTCGATGCCGCGCACGGCAAGGTTCATTTTGGCGAGCCGCCAGGTGGTGTAGTTGGATTCCTGCCCGTAGATGGAGATGTCGTCGGTGCGCCCGCCGTGTTCGCGCACGAATTTTTCAGATTGCACGAACATGCCGCCGGAGCCGCAGCAGGGGTCGTAGACGCGGCGCCCGGCGTAGGGTTCGAGCATTTCCACAAGCACGCGCACCACAGAGCGCGGGGTGTAGAACTCGCCGCCGCGTTTGCCTTCGGCGCCAGCGAATTGGCCGAGGAAGTATTCGTAGACGCGGCCAAGTATGTCGCGCGAGGTGTCGCCCGCTTCGCCCAAGGCGATGCCGCTGATGAGGTCTATCAGCTCGCCGAGCATGACTTTGCTGAGCGCAGGGCGGGCGTATTCCTTGGGGAGCACGCCTTTGAGGGATTCGTTGTCGCTTTCTATGGCGCGCATGGCGTCGTCGATGAGCGTGCCTATGCCGGGTTGTTTGGCGCCAGCCTGCAGGCGCGACCAGCGCGCCTGTGGGGGCACCCAGAAGATGTTTTCGGCAAGGTATTCGTCGGGGTCTTCGGCGGCTTGGGCGTCTTCGGCCAGCAGCGCGGCGTGCCGGGCTTCAAAGGCGTCCGAGATGTATTTCAGAAAAATGAGGCCGAGGACGACGTGTTTGTAGTCGCTCGGCTCCATGTTGCCGCGCAGTTTGTCGGCGGCTTTGAACAGTTCGGCTTCTATGCCGAGTTGCCCGGCGTTGCTGCTTTTGGCGGCGGCGCTGCGTGCCATGTTTCCCCCTTTATTCCCACTCAATGGTGGCGGGCGGTTTGCTGGAGATGTCGTAGGTGACGCGGTTGATGCCGCGCACTTCGTTGATGATGCGGCTGGCGGTGCGTTTGAGCAGCGCGTGCGGCAGTTCGGCCCAGTCGGCGGTCATGAAGTCGGTGGTTTGCACGGCGCGCAGCGCCACGGCGTATTCGTAGGTGCGGCTGTCGCCCATGACGCCCACGCTTTTCACGGGCAGGAACACGGCAAACGCCTGGCTGACGAGGTCATACCAGCTCTTGCCGCTGGCTTCATCCACAGTGCCGCGCAGCTCCTCAATGAAGATGGCGTCGGCGCGGCGCAGCATGTCGGCATAGTCCTTGTTCACTTCGCCCAGGATGCGCACGCCAAGCCCCGGGCCGGGGAAGGGATGGCGCATGACCATGCTGCGCGGCAGGCCAAGCGCAAGGCCAAGGGCGCGCACTTCGTCCTTGAACAACTGGCGCAGCGGCTCCAGCAGTTTCAGCCCCAACTGTTCGGGCAGGCCGCCCACGTTGTGGTGGCTTTTGATGACAGCGGCCTTGCGCCCGTGCGCGCCGCTTTCAATCACGTCAGGGTAAATGGTGCCTTGCGCCAGCCAGTTGGCGCCCTGGATTTTTTTCGCTTCTGCCGTAAAGACGTCAACAAACAGGCGGCCAATAATTTTGCGTTTTTGTTCCGGGTCGGCAACGCCGGCGAGCGCCTGCATGAAGGTTTCGCTGGCGTCCACATGCACGATTTTTACGGGCTGCTCGGCAAATGCGTCCAGCACCTGCTGCACTTCATTCAGGCGCAACAGGCCATGATCTACAAAAACGCAGGTCAGTTGCGCGCCAATGGCGCGCGCAATGAGGGCGGCAGAAACTGCGGAATCCACGCCACCAGAAAGCCCCAATATGACCTGCTCGCTGCCCACTTGCTGCTGGATATTCTGCACGGCTTCGGCAATATAGTCGCGCATCACCCAGTCAGCGCGCGCGCCGCAAATATCCACGGCAAAACGGCGCAGGATTTCTGCGCCGCGTGCGGTGTGCGTGACTTCGGGGTGAAACTGCAGCCCGTAAAAATGGCGCGCCTCATCGGCCATCGCCGCAAT
>ONTY01000138.1 GCA_900320815.1 uncultured Pseudomonadota bacterium | reverse complement strand
GGCGTGGCGATGGTGTTTGACAAATATCTGCAGGCCGACCGCACGCGCACGCGCTTTTCCAAAATCATTTGAAGACTTTTGCAAAGGAGCATCCCGTGACTGCGCACGACACGCCCACACTGCACGCCTCGCAAGAGAGCTGGCAGCTTGCCCTGGTGAAATGCTGGATGACGGCGGTATTTACCCCCTTTGTGCCGCTGCCGTTTTGGTATCTGCCCTTGGGACTGCGTCCCTGGTGGGTGCCGGGCATGTAGGCTCCCTGCCATTTCTCTCTTTTTGCAGCGCCCCCAAAACGGGGGCGCTGCTTTTTTAGCTACCGGTATGTTTTGTTTGCCGGCATATATTACCGGCAACGATGTATTGATGTGTGGAGTATTTATGATGGGCAATGAACAGATCGATGCGCTGCTCGCCGTGCCGCTGGCGGCACTGCTGGCGCGCTTTGGAGACGGCGGCGAAGGCATGGGCAGCCTGCGCCTCAAAGGCGAATGGACGGGCGCCGATGCCGCGCTGCCCGGCGTGCGGCGCGTGGCGTGGAACCTGCTGGCGCGCTCGTGCACCATTGAATACGAGCCGGCGCGCATCCCGGACGCCGCCTGGCCAGACCTGCTGGCCGGACGCGACACACCCGCCGCTGCCGTGCTGCACGCTGCGCTGCAGCAGGCGCAGCGGCGCATCTCCCATGGCGTAGCCAATGCTGCGGCGCCATAAAATCACACGTTTTTTTCCAATTTCCTCCCAATCCCCCCGATTCATGCAAAGGATGGTGTGAACCATGCTCCCTTTCCTCCCTTTTCTTGCCGGCGCTGCCGTGGGCGTAGTCGCCGCCAATGCGCTGCGGCGTGACGATGTGCAAGGTGGCTTGCACAAGGCGGGACGCGCCGTTCGTTCATCCGTGGAGCGCGTGCGCCGCAGCGGTGCTGCCTGGCGCCAGCGCTGGGCCAGCCGCCACGACAGCGGCGAAGGCGGCGACATGCCCGCGCTGGAGATGGACAGCGAAATTGAAATGATTGATGCCGCTGACGATGACACCGCCACACCGCGCCGCCGCAGCAGCAGCACGCGCCGCAGCGCGGGCGGCACACGCCGCCGCAGCGCCGCCACCCCATCCACCACCCCTGACGCCGAGGTGAGTGGCAATGGCGAGGGCAGCGAAGGCGGGCCAGCATGAGCCGCCGCAAAAACCGCAAAAACCGCCTGGGCGCCAGTGGCGGCGTGCCCGTGACGTGGTACGCGCCGCAGCGCATCGCCATTGACGACTTCACACGCGGCTTTTTGAGTGCCGCCATGCTCGCTGCGCTGCAAGGCGCCGCTGCCGGGCAGCCCGCCTTGGGGCGGCGCACGCTGCGCCTGGCGCTGCAAGGCGGCGCGGCGCTGGCGGCGGGCACTGCCGCCATGCACAGCCTGCGCAGCGGGCAGCGCGTGCAGGCGCTGCTCATCACAGGCGCCGGCTGCGCGGCCATTGCCGCCAGCGAGGCACTGCTGCCTGATGCGCCAGCGTGTTCAGAGATTTGATTTTTTTGGAGCAACAAAAATGGCCAAGAAAAAAGGCAAGAAATCCAGCGCCAAGCAGTTCAAGCAATGGCAAAAAATGGCGCGTCGCTATGGCTGGGGTGCCCCCGCTTCTGCCTGGGGCAGCGGCACCGGGCTGTGGGGCAGCGGCGGCATCGTGCGCAAAAAACGCAAAACCCTGCTGCGCCGCCTTGGGCTGCGCGGCTGGCTGGGCAGCGCGCAGGCCGAGCAGTTCATCATCGGTTTGCTGCTGGGCGGCGGCGCGACGTATGTGCTGGGCGACGAAGAAGCGCGCGAGCGCGTGATGCAGGGCGCCGTGCGGCTTTACACCAGCGTGATGGGCAGCGTGGAAGAGTTCAAAGAGCAGCTTGCCGACATTCAGGCCGAAGTCGCCGCCGAGCACGCCACGCAGGCAGATATGTGATGGCAGCAGCAGCGGCACAAGCAGCAGCAGCGGGCGCAGGGCAGGGCGGCAGCGACGCACTTCCCGCGCCCCTTTTTTCGGTGCTGCGCTTGGTGCGCCGTGCGCCACAGCGTGCGCGCTGGCGCTGGCGTCTGGCGTGCGGTGTGGCGCTGCCAGCGCCAGCGCAACTTGCCGCCGCATTGGGCGCGCTGTGCGGTGTGCGCAGCGTGCGCCTGAACATGGTGGCGCACTCGCTGGCGCTGGAGTTCGATGCCGCACGCACCAGCACAGACCAATTGGAAGCGCAGCTTCGCGCCTTGCCCGCTGCGGCGCTGCTGGCCGCTGATGGTGCTTCGGCGGATGCCGCAGGTGCTGCCTGCGCGCATCATGGCGCCGAGAGCAGCGGCGCGCTCAAAGCGCAGCTTGTCGCCAGCGCCGCGCTGCTGGCGGCCACGCGCATCCAGGCGCCGGCGGCGCTGCACCAGAGCGCCGCCTTGGCCGTGACGGCGCCGCTTTACGTGGAGGGTGTGCGCGAGCTGCTGTACGAGGGGCTGAACTCGCACGTGCTCGAAGCCCTGGCGGTTGCCGTATCAACCGCCAGCGGCGACCGGCTTGCCGCCAACACCACACTTTTTCTGCTGGCGCTGGGCGAGTACATGGAGCACTCCATCGTGCGCCGCTCCGATGACATGCTCAAAGGGCTGCTGCGCCCGGACACAGGCAGCGTCTGGGTGGAGCGCGAGGGGCAGGAGCAGCAGATTCCCGCCGCCCAGGTGCGCGTGGGCGATGTCGTCGTCTGCCGCGCCGGCAGCGCCATTGCCGTCGATGGCACGGTGCTGCGCGGCGAGGCCAGCGTCAACGAAGCCAGCATGACGGGCGAGAGCGTGCCCGTGCGCCGCGTGCGCGGGCATCGCGTGCTCTCTGGCACTGTGGTGGAGGAAGGCGCGCTGCGCGTGTATGCCGAGCACGTGGGTGCGGGCACGGCAGCTGCGCGCATTGCCGACTATGTGCACAGCGCGCTGCAGGTGAAAAGCGCCACGCAGCTGTCTGCCAACCGCCTCGCTGACCGCCTGGTGCCCGGCGTGCTGGCGCTGGGCGCGGCGTCGTGGCTGCTCTCGGGCGACTGGCGGCGCGCTGCCGCTGTGCTGCAGGCCGACTACGCTTGTGCCCTGAAGCTCGCCACGCCCGTGGCCTTCAAATCCGGCATGTATGCGGCGGGCAAGGGCGGGCTGCTGTTCAAGGGCGCCGATGCGCTGGAAAAACTCGCCGAGGTGGACACCTTCGTCTTTGACAAAACCGGCACGCTGACGACGGGGCGCATGAGCGTGACCGATGCGCTCACTTTCAGCCGCGACTTCGGGCCGGAAGACGTGATTGACCTCGCCGCCTCGCTGGAAGAGCACTACTTTCATCCCATGGCCGTGGCCGTCGTGGACGCGGCGCGCAGGCGTGGCGGGCGCCACTTTGAGCACGCCGAGGTGGACTTCATCGCCGCGCACGGGGTGGCCAGCGTGGTGCGCGGGCAGCGCATCGTTGTGGGCTCGCGCCACTTTCTTGAAGACGATGAGGGCGTAGACATTGCCGCTCATGGTGAAGTGCTCGAGCCGCTGCGCGCCGCTGGCAAAACGCTGCTCTACATCGGGCTGGGTGGGCGGCTGGTAGGTGCCATTGCCCTGCGCGATGCCGTGCGCCCCAACGCCGCCGCCACCGTGCGGCGCCTGCGCACGTTGGGCGTGCGGCGCATCCTCATGCTCACAGGCGACCACAAAGAGCGCGCCGCTGCGCTGGCCGCCGAGGTGGGCGTGGACGAATACCATGCCGCTCTGCTGCCCGAAGGCAAAGCGGCGTTGCTGGCGCGTTTGAAGGCGCAAGGAGCGCGCGTGGCGTTTGTGGGCGACGGCGTCAACGACGCTCCCGCGCTCGCCAGCGCGCACGTGGGCATTTCCATGCAGCGCGGCGCCGACCTCGCGCGCCTGACCTCGGACGTGGCGCTGCTGGAAGACGATATTGCCCGCGTTGCCGACGCCCGTGCCATTGCTCGCGCCACCATGCGGCGCATCCGCAGCAACTTTCGCTTCACCGTCGCGGCGAACACCGCCATCCTCGGCGCTGCTGCCCTCGGGCTGCTGAGCGCCGTTGGCTCCTCCGTGCTGCACAACGGCAGCACCATCGCCATCTTGCTCAACGCGCTGCGCGGCGGGCTGGCGAAGCCGGCGCGCCTTGCACAGGTATCACGGGCAAGGCGTCGGCACACCGTTTAACATTTTGACGGGGTATGGCGGTACTGCCCTCTTGTTTTGCAGGCAATGGTGTGTTCTATCATTGGGTATATGAAGCAGGGTGCGCAATGCGTGCACCACGGAAAAACCGCCCAGAGGGCGGTTTTTTTATGGCGGAACGGCGAAAGAGCTGTGCTTATCCGACATATTTTTCAATATCAATGTTTTCGTAGATTTCTTTGCCGCCCGCCGCCAGCGCCACCCCCAGCATGGCGCGCGCCAGTTGTGTGGAGGTGGTGGCGCTGTTTTTCATGTGCGAGAGAAAGGGCTTGTAGAGCCAGCGCATGAGGGTGTAGGCGGCATGTGGCTCTTTGCGCGCGTGCACAGGGTAAATATAGCCAGGGCGGAAAATGTGCAGACGCGCAAAGTGCAGGCTTTTCAAATAATTTTCTGTTTTGCCAAACAGGCGTGCGAATGCCGTTGTGCTTTGTTCAGTGCTATCAGCGCCGGCGCCGCTGAGGTGGCACAGCACAATGTTGGGAGACTGGCGCCGCAGTTCAGGCGCCAATGCGGCGGGAATGCCGCAAATGACGCGCTCATATTCTGCCGCGCCCAGCGTGCCGGTGTAGGCGCCAATGCAGTACAAGCAGGCGTCAAAGCCACTCAAATCCAGCGCGCTGAAATTTTGAAAATCACTGTGAATGGGCTGAGAGAGTTTGGCGTGTGCGCTGTCAAGCGGTCGGCGTACGATGGCGGTGATGTGTTCGATATTTTCGCTCGCAAGGCAGGCGCGCAGCACTTCGCCGCCAACCATGCCGCTGGCGCCCAAAATCAAAACCCGCATCTTTTTCTTTTCCTTTGTTTGCAATGGTGGAAGGGGCGCTGCAGCGCCCGTGAACAGATTGACTGCTGCGGTGTAGGCCGCCAATGCGCCGATGGCGCTGGCGCAGCCAAGCGCAGCGGTGGCAAGGAGAGAGCGACGCTTCATTTCCAATACCAAGGCATATGGGTGTATATGTCTATTGCCGGCAAGAATTACTGGTAATGAAGTGTAGATTGATGGAGTATATGGCTCTACAGCACTTCACTTGCCCAGTCTGCCAGGCGTGAACGCTCGCCGCGCGCCAGCGTGATGTGCCCGCTGTGCGCCCAGCCTTTGAAGCGGTCCACAGCGTAGGCCAGGCCGCTGGAGCCTTCGCTCAAATACGGCGTGTCAATTTGCTCCAAATTGCCCATGCAGATGATTTTGCTGCCCGGGCCGGCGCGCGTAATCAGGGTTTTGATTTGCTTGGGCGTGAGGTTTTGTGCCTCGTCGATGATGACCCATTTTTCAATAAAGGTGCGCCCGCGCATGAAGTTCATGCTGCGGATTTTGATGCGGCTGCGAATCAAATCCTGCGTGGCGCTGCGCCCCCATTGTCCGCCTTCGCCGCTGGCGCCACGCGCGAGAAACTCCAGGTTATCGTCCAGCGCACCCATCCAGGGCTGCATTTTTTCTTCTTCCGTGC
>ONTY01000177.1 GCA_900320815.1 uncultured Pseudomonadota bacterium | reverse complement strand
TGTATGCCTTCTCCAGTTTCGAGAGGTCTTTGAAGATGTCCCTTCCGAACTTGGCCCGGTAGAGCCTCGGCACAGAGGCCGAGGACCGGAAGTTCACTTCTTTTCCGCAGATGTTTACTGTCTTCTGAAGCATACGCTACCTCCTATCAGGCCCCGGCGCTGCCGCCACCGCTGACGGCGGCGCAGGTATTGCCTCCTACCGCCACAGCGACCGCCGCGCCAACAACCCCGAAGCCGGCCTTGTGCACCTTGCCCCGGCGCCGCGCATTCCAAAAGCGCGCTGGGCGTATGACCCGCACCTGGACCCCGCCCTGCACTGGGCGGGTAAGGCCGAGCGCACCAGCTTTGAGGTGGACACCGTCAGCCTGCATGTGCATGAGCGCATTGACCCCCTCAGCATCCTGGCAGCCGTGCGCAAAGGACAGGGCAAGGGTAAAAGCCAGGGCGCGGCGCGCGCCGTGCAGCCCGGCCTGTTTGACGCGCCGTTTGAAAACCTGCCCCTGCGCGACGCCATTGACTTCTACCGCCACGACAAGGGCTGGGCCAACCGCCTGATAGCGGGCGACAGCCTGCTCGTGATGAACAGCCTGCTGCACAAGGAGCACATGGCGGGCGCTGTGCAAATGGTCTACATTGACCCGCCCTACGGCATCAAATACGGCAGCAACTTCCAGCCCTTTGTCGGCAAGCGCGACGTGAAAGACAGGAACGACGCCGACCTCACGCGCGAGCCGGAAATGATTAAGGCGTTCCGCGACACCTGGGAGCTTGGCATCCATTCCTATTTGAGCTACCTGCGCGACCGCCTGCTGCTGGCGCGCGAGCTGTTGAGCGATAGCGGCTCCGTCTTTGTGCAGATTTCTGATGAAAATGCCCACAGAATTAGGATGCTAATGGATGAGGTGTTCGGGTGTGACAACTTTTGTAGTGAAATAATTTATAGAAAAACAACTGGGAAAGGGAGCGTCCTCCTTGATAGCACATGCGACTATATTATATGGTATGCAAAATCAAAAGCGAAAGTAAAATATAACGCCTTAAACGTAGAGCGTGAATTGGCTGCAGAGAATAGTATTTGCATGGTATGGGAACCCAACGGTGAAAAGCGCTCGATGAGTAGAGCGGAAATTCTGAGTGGGAAACCTCAAAGCACGGGTAAAATATTTTTCCCCCATCCTTTGACAAGTGCGCGTTCTGGTGGTGCAAGCGATGTCATGGGTTTTGAATACCAAGGAATAGAGTATTCACCCGGTAGTCGCACTTTCAGTACTGATATGCAAGGGCTGAAACATTTATCTAAGAGCGGGCGCATTCATGTTATTGGCTCAACAATGCGCTTTGTTCGATACTTTGATGATTTTCCATTTATGCCAATAAACAACGTTTGGGATGACACGAGGCAAAGTGGGTTCGCTGATTCTAAAATTTATGTGGTTCAAACATCGTCCAAAGCCATCGAACGCTGCCTCCTGATGACCACCGACCCGGGCGAGCTGGTGCTGGACCCGACCTGCGGCAGCGGCACCACGGCGTTTGTGGCAGAAAAATGGGGGCGGCGCTGGATGACGGTGGACACCTCGCGCGTGGCCATCGCGCTTGCGCGCCAGCGCCTGATGACGGCCAGCTACGACTACTACACACTCAAATATCCGCACGAGGGGCTGAAAGGCGGCTTTCTCTACCGCACGGTGCCGCACGTCACGCTCAAGTCCATCGCCAACAATCCGGAAATTGATTCCATCTACGAGCGTATGCACCCGGCGATTGAGCAGGCGCTGGCGGCGCTCAACGCTGCGCTGCGCCAGCATCCGCCCGCCACACCGTTTGAAGTGGCGGAGGGCGCGCGCAAGGGGCAGGCGCTCTCGCCCGCAAAGATGGCAGCGGATGGCTTGCAGGAATGGGAAGTGCCGTTTGAAGCGCCGCTCGCGTGGCCAGACGCGCTGCACGCGCCGCTGGCGGCGTTTCACACCGCGCGCCTGGCCATGCAGCGCCAGATGGACGATGCGATTGCGCGCGGCGCGCAGCATGAGGCGCTCGTTGACCGCCCGCAGGTGGATAAAACCCGCCTGCGCGTGAGCGGCCCCTTTACGGTGGAGGCGGTGCCCTTTCCCAGCGTGCAGTCGCTGGACGAACCCGCTGGCCCCGCGCAGGCGGACGCCAGCGCCGCGCGCAGCGGCGAGACGCTGCGGCAGGAGGAGTGGCGCAGCGCGCTGCTCAAAGCGGGCATACGCGGCAAGGGCGGGCAAACGCTGCGGCTGGCGGACCTGGACGTGCTGCCCATCCCGTGCCGCCACCTGCACGCGCGCGGGCGGCTGCAGGGCGGCGAGCCGGTGGCGGTGAGCTTCGGCCCGGAATACGCCCCACTGGAGCAGCAGCAGGTGGAGGCGGCGCTGCAGGAGGCGGGCACGCTCTTTCCGCGCCCGCAGTTTCTGCTGTTTTGCGCCTTTTCCTTTGACCCGGAGGCGGCGAAAAACATCGACGCCCAGACCGGCATCACGGCGCTCAAAGTGCAGATGAACGCCGACCTGCTCACCCACGACCTGCAAAAGAACAAGGCCGCCAACCAGAGCTTCTGGCTCATGGGGCAGCCCGATGTGACGCTGCAGCGCACCAGCAGCGGGCAATACGTGGTGCAGGTGGGCGGCTTTGACTATTTCAACGCCGCCACGGGCGAGCTGACCTCCGGCAGCGTGAAAAACATTGCGATGTGGGCGCTGGATACCGACTACGACGGGCGCAGCATCTTCCCGCGCCAGGTGTTTTTCCCCCTCGCCGGCAAGGGGGGCGGCTGGGAAAAGCTGAAAAAGAGCATCCGCGCCGCGCTGGACGAGGACAGGCTGCACGCCTTTGCCGGCGCCACCAGCCTGCCCTTTGACGCCGGAGCGCACAAACGCATCGCCGTGAAAATCATTGACGACCGGGGCATTGAGTCGCTGAAAGTGCTGGCGCTGGAGGAGGAGCAATGAGCGCGGCATGGCATTCCCCCGCCGTTGTAGGGGCGAATAATTCTTCGCCCCTACGGGGTAACACGGCAGATACTCACTACTACAACACATCATCACAGGCAACTTGTGCCGGCTACCAACATATACCCTATGCCATTGCCCAAAAATCATGGAATTGAAGGGATAGCACCATGCAAATCATCCGCCTGAGGCTGAAAAACTGGCGCAATTTCCACAGCGTGGACGTTCCACTCTGGCCGCGCACCTATGTGATAGGCGCCAACGCCAGCGGCAAGTCCAACCTGCTGGACGTGTTCCGCTTCCTGCGTACGCTGGCGCAAACCGACGGCGGCGGGCTGCAAAGAGCGGTCAAGGAGCGCGGCGGGCTGGGCAAGCTGCGCAGCCTGCATGCGCGCGGTGATTCGCAAGTGGGCATTGAAGTGGAATTGGCGGACGGCGCCGGGGTGCAGTGGCGCTATGCGCTGGCGTTCAAGTCCGAGGGCAAGGGGCGGCAGCGCCTGCTCATTAGCGAGGAGCGCGCGGAACGCTGCGAGGGGGAGGGATGGATGGTGCTGCTTGAGCGCCCCACACCAGAGGACAAACAGGATACAAGCCGCCTGACGCAAACCTACTTGGAGCAAATTAACAACAACGCGCCATTCCGCGCACTGGCGCAGGCGTTTTCTGAAACGTTTTATCTGCATCTGGTGCCGCAACTGCTCAAATATGGCGACAGCATCAGCACGCACATGCTCGAGCACGACCCCTTCGGCCAAGGACTGATGCAGCGCATTGCACGCTGCCCCGGGCGCACGCGCGATGCGCGCCTGCGGCGCATCGGAAAAGCCTTGGAACAAGCGGTGCCGCAGTTTTCCCAGTTGCGCTTCGCGCAAGATGGCGTGACGGGACTTTGGCACCTGGAAGCCAATTTCAAGCACTGGCGCGAGCATGGCGCATGGCAGCGCGAGGAGCAGTTTTCCGACGGCACGCTGCGCCTGATTGGGCTGCTCTGGGCGCTGCAGGAGGGCGACGGGCTGCTGCTGCTGGAGGAACCCGAGCTTTCCCTGAATGACGGCATCGTTGAATACATCCCGCTGATGATTGAGCGCGTGCTGCGCGGCGCGAAAAAACCGGCGCGCCAAGTGCTCATCAGCACACACAGCGAGGCGCTGCTGAGCCGCGTGGAAGATGGCGAAACGGTGCTGCTTGTTGTGCCGGGCGACAACGGCTCCGAGGTGTGCAAGCCCTCGGATGATGAATTGCAGGCAATGGAGCACCTGAACCCCGCCGAAGTGCTGCTGCCCAAAACCCGCCCGACGGCGCCGGAGCAATTGGGGCTGTTCTGATGCGCCGCATTTTTCTTGTGGGTGAAGATGCGCTCTGCTGCGCCCTCGGCGAGCGGCTGGTAGCGCGCTGTCTGCCGCAGTGGGAATTGATGCCCCCACCGTACGATGCCGGGGGCGTGACAAAACTGCAAAAGCGCCTGACAAAATATAT
>ONTY01000110.1 GCA_900320815.1 uncultured Pseudomonadota bacterium | reverse complement strand
CAAGCATGGCTTGCTCCATTGACCACGTCGCCACGGTGCCGTCAGGCGGGCTGTCTCTTGTGCGGTGTGGCTCACTGCGCCGCTGCAAGACTTCGCACTTCTGCCTCGTCAAGCCCCAGCATACGCGCGATGGCCTCGATGGACATGCTTCCGGCAGCAAGCATCCGGCGTGCGGCTTCTCGCAGACCTTTGGCAACGCCTTGTGCCTCTCCCTCCGCGCGTCCTTCCGCGCGTCCTTCCGCGCGTCCTTCCGCGAAAATCTCCTCAAACACGCCGCTCATAACACCCGCTCCTTTCTCGGTTGCCTTGATGTCGCGCACCGCCTGCGCGAGTTCTGGAACATACATTGCGTCCGGGTCGGTGCAGAAGAAATCATGCATCAACCTGGACAGTGGCGTATCCCCGTCGCGCATCGCCCCGTTGACGAAGACGATGTGCGAGCGGTCGCCAAGAGGCTGGCCGCTGCCCTCCATACGCTGCTCGAAGCGGTAAAGCGGCAAGCCCTGCTGGAAAAAGTCGCCGCTCGTGATGAAGATGACGTAAGCCTCTGGCGATTCGCTGTAGCCCTGCCCCTTGCGCAGGGAGTTGGCGCGCAGCATACCAAGGTAATAGCCAGCGCGCAAATGCAGGTCTGGCTCGTCGCTGCGCTGCACGTCCACGTCGTACTGGCGGCCATGCTCGTCCTCGGCGAAGATGTCCATGCGGATTTCGCGCCCGTGGAGGTTGGCGTATTCGCGCTGCGGGCGCACTTCCCGCACACGCAAGGAGGGCGCTTCCATCACGATACGCAAAATCGCCTGGGCGCACTCAGGGTGCTCCTGCAGGCAGACGCGCATGAAGCGGTCGTCCATGAGGGTGATGCGCCGCAGGCGCTCTCTTGATTTCTCATCCATGACAGGCGATGTTTCCAAACACTGCACGAGCGCCCGGGCAAGAGCCATCCGTTGCGCTGCGCCAGTATGACATTGAGCGGGTCACAACCATACCAGCGGCACGCCGTGTGTGCGCCAGCGCCGGTGCATATGAGAAAGGGCAGCCACAAGGGTTGTCCCTACAAATTCGCGCTTTGCATGGATATCAATTCATTGCCGGTAAACATTGCCAGCAATGAAATGTGTTTGCAATGGGTATAGGCTTGTCCATGCACCTGCGGGCGCGCTGCGCGCAGTGCCATTCCTACAATTCCGCGCCTTTTTTGATGCACACCGGCATGAACAACACCCCACCTGCTGATGAAGCGCGGCGCTTTGGCGCGCTGGCGCGGCTGTATGGCGCGGCGGGCGCGGCGCGCATCCGCGGTGCGCATGTCGCCGTCGTCGGACTGGGCGGCGTTGGCTCATGGGCGGCGGAGGCGCTGGCGCGCAGCGGCGCCGCGCGCCTGACGCTCATTGACTTTGACCGCATCGCCTCCTCCAACATCAACCGCCAGATTCACGCCCTCACCCCCACCATCGGACAAGCCAAGGCGCACGCCATGCAGCAGCGCATTGCGCTGATTCACCCCAGCTGCCAGGTCAACGCAATTGAGCAGGCCGTCACGCCCGAAAACTGGCCGCAGCTCCTGCCCACGCCGGCTGACGCGGTGATTGACGCCTGCGACCAGATGCATGCCAAGCTGGCGCTGGCGGCGTGGGCGCTGCACACGGGCGCGCGCCTGGTGTGCGTAGGCGCTGCCGGCGGCAAGCTGCGCGCCGAATGCGCGCAAGTCGGCGACTTGGCACAAGCGACGCACGACCGGCTGCTCGCGCGCCTGCGCGCCGAGTTGCGGCGGCGCGGCATCACCCCGCGCGGCGCGCGGCGCATTGGCCTGCCTGTCATCTTCAGCCGCGAGGCCATGCAGCGCGCAGGGGAAAACGGTAGTGCCGCCCCAGCGCCGATGGAAGGCGCGCGCCACGGCTACGGCTCCAGCGTCGCTGTGACCGCCACCTTCGGTATGTGCGCCGCAGGCTGGACGCTGAATGCGCTGGCGGCAGGGCAAGAGAGGCGGGAGTGCTAGAATCTGCCGCTTTCCCGCTTGGGGGTCGTTAGCTCAGTTGGTAGAGCTGCGGACTCTTAATCCGTCGGTCGCAGGTTCGAGCCCTGCACGACCCACCATCCAAGTTGCAACCCGCCTCTCTGGCGGGTTTTTTGTTGTGATTTCTATGGGGTATATCGTAATTTCCGGCTTTATAAGCCGGTAGCAGAACACATCCATCAACAGTATGCACTAAAGCACAAGAAATCACCTTCATGCAGCTGCCGGCAACATCTGCTCAATCTGCTCCCAGGCGCGCTCCTTGAGCATCACAAAGCGGCAGCGCCCGCCAGACAGCTGCGCCCACAGGCTGCCAATGCGGCGGTCATCGGCGGCAGCCTGCCAGCGATCCGCGCCCTTGTATTCCACCGCCAGCACCGCACCGCCAGCCGTTTGCGGCAGCTGGCACAGAAAATCAGGATAAAAACGGTCAGCGGCTTTTTGTAGAAAAAATCCCTGGCGCGAAAGATTGCGCACCCAAAACTCCAGCCGCCCCTGCTGCGCCCACATATCAAGCTGGCAGGCGCATTCAAACTCCTCGCGGCTATCAAACGCGCCAATACGCCCATAAAAATGCCGGCGGAACGGAAAACGCCCATGGCTGCCATCATCATCGCGGCTGGGCGCATAGGGAAAGTGCTGAAAATCAAACACGCACTCCGGCACCACCGCCGGGCGCAGCGCATCATTGTCGCCATCAAACAGCGCCCCCTGATACGCCTGCTCTTTCGCCTGCCGGTGCAGGGCATTGATACGCGCCTCCAGCACATTGCGGATTTTGAATTGCAACTGGCAGGCGCGCGCCAGCCCCCACCCCTGCTGCCGCAACAGCGCCTCTAGCCACGCCATGACAAAAGCGCGTTTTTCCGAATGCGTCAACCGGGGCTGCGGCAAATTGCGGCACAGCCAGGCAGCAAGCTGCACTGCGTCCATATGCTCCGGCTCCCACGCCAGATTCAAATCACGCTGCAGCTCTGGCAGGAAATCAAAAACCATACGGCCTTTCGTGTCAATATCCACGCTGCCGCCCAGCGCCTGCATACCAGCATTGAGCCGCGCCATATCGCCTGCTGTGGGCGCAGCGTCGTGCAGCGCCAGCGCCCACAGATAATCCAGCGCCTGCACATCGTCAAAAAGCTGCAGTTTGCCCTGTTTGAGCAGCGCAAACTGCGGCACACGAAAACGCGCACCCATTTCCGCCGGCGTGCGAAAATACTCCGCTGCCCGCGCCCGGCTTTCTGCGCCTGCCTGTGCAATGATGGCTGCCACTTGCGGCATGCCAGCCACTTTTTGCAGCGCCCGCACTTCATCCTCGGTCAGTGGTTCGTGCAGAGTAAATACATGCGCTTCTGCCTCCCACTCAACTTTTGCCAGCAGCGGTGCAGCGATTTTTTTCGGTAATTTTTCCAGCGCCGGTTTTTCCGGCAGCGTCACCGACACGGGCACATACACCCGGCGCTGTTCGCCAAAATCCAGCTCTTGCGACTGTGCAGGTGACTGTGCAGGTTTGGCAGCAGCTACATATTCATGCGTCTCGCGACGCTCAAAACCGGCGCCCTGCACCAGCCTGTCGCGCAAGGTTGCTGCCGTGGCAGCAAAATCAGTGGACACGACAAACGCGTACGACTGGTTGAGAGCATCACTGCTGCGCTTTTTCGCCCCCGGTTGGCGCAGCACGCGCCCCAACAACTGCTCCACCGCTGTGGCAGATGAAAGCTGCGCCATGCTCACCAGAATATAGGCACTGGGGCAATCCCAGCCCTCCGCCAGCGCCTTTTGCGTAATGACATAATTGACCGGGCAGGCCGGGTCAGCAAGCCCAAGTTTGTATTGTTTTGCCAGCGCATCCAGTCCCCGTTCCTCGCTCGTGGCAATACTGATTTCTTCGGGCGGAATATGGCAATGCTCCAGCAGCGCGGCTCGCACATTTTCCGTATCCAGCACCTCGCGTCCCGCGCGGCGCGGCTCAGCCTGAATCAGCACAATGGGGCGCAAATAGGGGGCGCCAGTGGTGCGGCTTTCGTGCGCGGCCATGTGCTCCAGAGAATTGCGCCGCGTCACAGCGTCCAGCAGGCATTGCTGCCAGTTTGGCTCCACCTGCAGCAGCACCGGCAGCTTAATCATGTGCTCCGCCTTCAATTCCAGGGCGCAAACGCTGTGCAGCACATTAGAGGGCGTGTGCTGCGTATCGGGTGTCGCCGTCAATTCCATAATGCCACTGGGACGCAGGCGAGACAGCGTTTCAAAACCCAAATCGGTGCGGTTGTTGTGCGCCTCGTCCACAATGATGAAAGGGCGGCGCAACCGCAGCATATTCACCAGAGAATAGGGCGTGGTGCGCTCGCTGCCCTCGCCCTCGTGCAAGAGCGCAGCGCGCTGTTCAGCTTTGAGATTTTCAAAATGCGCCATCAGCGCGCCGCTGCTTTCATAGACTTTGCGCCCCTCGGTATCGTCTACCTGAAAGGCTTGCCGCGTGGCCACAATCACCAGCGTAGCGGTATTGAGCGTGGCGGGCGTGATGGTTTTGGCCTCTTCCAGGTCCAGCACCTCCACACCATTTTCTACGTCCAGCAGCGCCGCGTGCAGCGGGTGGTTTTTATTCCGCAGCGCGGCGAGTGTTTGCTCGCGTATCGTCTTGCTGGGCACCAGCCACACAATCACGCTGTGCGGCATATGCAGAAAATAGCGGTTTATCAGTGCAATGCTTTTGGCAGCCAGCCAGGTTTTGCCCCCGCCCGTAGGCACGCGCAAACAAAAGTACGGCATGCCGGCCTCAAATCCACGCAGCGCGTGATAATGGTGCCTCGCTGCGTGCTCCTCGCCCCAAAGTTGGCGAACGGCTGTGGCAAAAGCATCGGCAGCGTTGCCGCACTCATGGCAGGCGTGCAAATAGGTTTGCACGCTCCCCAGCACGCGCTGTTGGTAGTCTTTTGGAGTGAAAGCGGTCATGGTGCGGTTTCCACGAAATTATTTGTAAACATTGCCGGCTATGAAATGTGTCCAATAGAGGCGCGTTGTAGGGGCAAATAATTATTTTCCCCTGCGGGCGGATGATTTTGTAGGGGCAACCCCCTGTGGTTGCCCTCGCGTGGGCAGGCACGGGGTCTGCCCCTACGGGGACAGGGTGGAGAAAACATTTATTGCGGCTGCAGTTCATATGGCGTCTGTTTGAAAACGATGTCAAGCTGCGCCAGCCGCTCATTGCTGATGCGGCAGGCGGCGGCGTAAATAACCTTGGAGCCGGCAAAAGCAGGCAATGCCTTGAAGAGCGTATCGGTGAGTACGTTGCCGCCCTCGTCCGTTTTGTCTTTTAGGATACCGTTGTAGAGCAAATAAATGGCGCGGCCTTCAAAAACGCCCAGCAGCGGTGAATCAGTGCTGCCGGTAAAAGCGGTGCCCGTGTCCTTGAACCAGACAAACTCGGCAAGCTGGGCAAAGGTTACATCCTCGCGCACCTGCCCATCGGCGCTAAAAAGCGGCTCTTGTGAGAGGCGGCAGAACCGGAAGCCGCCACCAAGCCCCGGGACGTTTTCTCCCTTGGCACTGGTGTAGCCGCAGGCGGCACGGCGCACGCGCTCCGCCGTCACCGTGCAGGCGATATTGGCATCCATTTCCACCAGAATGAAGCGGCGGCTGCCGCCATCGGCGGCGTTCTGTTTCAGCACGGCGTGCGCCGTCGTGCCGGAGCCGGCGAAGGAGTCAAGGATGAGCGCGTCAGGCGTGGTAATGGTTGCCATACCGACCAAGTAC
>ONTY01000137.1 GCA_900320815.1 uncultured Pseudomonadota bacterium | reverse complement strand
GCTCCAGAATTTCTTTCATGGATTTGACAGTAGCCTGGCAACTGGCTTGGGTGCCATCGCTGAAATGCAGTGTCATGGTGTGTGTGCTGCCGACCACTGTTTCTCCTTTCAAATCAAACAGCATGACATGGTCGGCGCCGCGTTTGAAAACGCGCTCGCCTTCTTTCAGCGTCACATCTTTCAGCTCCACCATAGTCATGACGTTGTCTTTCATTTCCATGCTGTGCAGTTCCACACGCTGGCTAAGGCTGGGCACTTCGGCTTTCACAATATCCACGGGCGCACCGGTATGCGTGATGCGTGTGTAGGCACCGGTGGCTTCACGACCGGGCGTCAGTTCCAAAATGGCGCAGTCATTGAGTTGCGTGTGCGTGGCAGTTTTGATTGCTTCTGTTTTTGCTGGTTCGCTGGCGCAGGCGCACAGGGCAAGCAGGGCGGCAGCAGAAATGGCGATACGTTTCATGGGAATAAAACTCCTGTGAGATTTTGAGAGAGAAAAATTCACTGGCGCGCCATGCACTCAGCATATGCGCTGATGGCGCTGGTGTCGTCAATCTGACCGCCTTTGGTGGCAACGCGCTGTCCATTGACAAACAGGGCGGTGAGCGGCAGTCCTGGCGCGCCGACGCGGCGCAGCAGGGTATTGTCTTCTGTGCGTGTTTGAGGCAGGTTTTTCAGCCCCATTTTTTCAAACAAATCAGATACTTTTTCTTCTTTGTCGCCAAGGTTGAGCGTTTGTACCAAAAGCTGTTTTTTCTCTTTTTGCTCGGCAGCGAGTTTGTCGAGCAGCGGCAGTTCCGTGCGGCAGGGAGCACACCACAGTGCCCAAACGTTGAGCAGCACAACTTTGTCGGTGGGGGCATTGTCCATGACGTCACCCAGCCTCAGCGGCTCAGCAGCGGTGAAGCCACGCGGCAACGGACAGGCGCTGTCATCGGGTGCAGTTGCTGCAGTGGCAGCGGATTTTTCAGCATTTGATGCTTTTTCATTTTCAATGGCTTTTTCTGGTTCTGGCGTTTTTTCCGACGCAGCGGCGGCGCTGGCAGCGGGAGCCGAAGCAGTTGCAGCGCCAGTGTTGCCGCCCTCGCCGAGTACTTTATTGAGTGCCACAGCCAGGTCGTGCGCACCGATTTGATAATCAAAGGTATCGATGAGTTCACTCTGCGGGTTGAACAGGTAAATCAATGCGCTGTGATAGACGGTGTAGCCGCTGCCTTTGATGGGGTTGTCAACACGCTTGCCATTGAGTCGGTAGCCAAACGTGGCGCCCAATTGGTCGACGAGGGCGCGGATGTTTTTCATTTCGCCAGCCAGACCGACAATGTGCTCGTCAAAAAAATTGACGTATTCCTGCAATTTTTTAGCATCATCGCTGACCGGGTCAATTGTGACAAAAATAGGCTGGATGGCGCTGGGATTCTTGAGCTCTTTCATTGCTTCGGCGAATTCATAGAGCGTGGTGGGACAGATTTCCGGGCAGGTGGTGTAGCCAAAAGCCAGCAGCAGGTGTTTGCCCGGCCAGCTTTTATGCGTGGCTGGCCCCTTGTCGCTAAGTAAATCAAAGGTGATTTCGCGTGCCGTGGCGGTGCCCGCCCACAGGGCAATAAAGCAAAGGCAGGCGGAGGTGAGCAGTTTTTTGAACATGGAAGAAAGGCTCCTTTTTGCGCTGCTGACGATAAAAAAGGCGGCTCTGGCGGGCAATCTCACCTGCCAGAGCCGCCGAGGTGGGAGTTTAAGTATTCAAGCGAATGTGTCCCGTTTGGAGATTATTCCTTGAATTCGTGCGGCGCTTCCACCTGTTCCATGATGTTGTTGTCCCAGGTACCGTCCACTTTCACCTGAGCGAGCACGCCGAGGTTGAAGGCTTCAATCAGGTTGTGGCTCAAATACACATATACGCCAGGTTGCTTGAAGGTATACATGGAAGCGCCTGCCGAGCCAGCGGCGAGCACGTAAGTTTCAAGCCCTTCGGCGGGCATGTCGGCAAGGTTGCCGCGTTCCCAGACCTGGTTGAAGTGACCACCAATCAAGTGCGGATAGGACTGACGGTTGGATTGTGAGTGGTAGAACATGACGGTTTCGCCAACTTTGGAAGTCAGCGCATTTTCGCCAGTGTATGCCATCTTGCGGTCGCCAAACACGACGTGCGAAGGAATGAGCTTGTCCATGACGAGTTTGTCTTCGGCCATGGACGAAACAGCATCCGGATAGCGTTTGAATTTGCCGTCCTTGTCGGTGGGGATGTAGAAATCCTGCTCGCCAAGGTAATAGGCTTTGTCATATTTGATGGGTTTGCCGTTCTTGTCTTTCAGCCCACCTTTTGGAATGACGGTAAGTGCACCATTCATACCATGAACCACGTGCCACGGCACCATCGATCCGCCGGGGGCGCAGTGATAGACGAAAACGCCAGGTTTCAGAGCCTGAAAACGCAATTTCACTTCCTGACCAGGTTGCACCTGTGTCAGTTCACCACCGCCCAGCGCGCCGGTGGAGGCGTGGAAGTCGATGTTATGCACGAGCTGGTTCTTCACCGCATTGCGCAGCGTCAGTTCAACCCAGTCGCCTTCATGCACAATAATCATGGGACCAGGAACGGTGCCATTGAAGGCAAAGGCCCACATGAATACGCCAGGTTCGACCTCAATTTCTTTTTCTTCAATGGTCATTTCCACTTCCACGATACGTGGAGAGGCAGGCGACTCAAGGGTGTGTTCCGGCACACCGGGAGGAGCAACCAAAGTTTGCTTGACGCGCGTCATGTTAAGCAAGGTGTCGGTGGCCTTGATAACTTCATAGCCGGGAATGCCGCCAGTATGTTCGGCGGCAGCTTCCTGAGCATATGCGGCGGTGCCAAACATGCAGGCGCTGATGGCGGCGCACAGAAGCGATTGGCGGAAGGTGCTTGCTTTCATAAATAAGCCTCTTGAAAGGTGTGGATAAACCAATGTGTTGTGCTGCCCTGGCGCCTGTGCTTTGGGTAATTGGGCATAAACGCCAGAACGTGCAGAAGTCATGGTAGCCAAGAGCCAAGGCGTGTATATGTCACAACCTTGATGCAGTTCAAGGATAAAATAATCCTTAGCATTTTCCTCTGGAATGGTGCGGTGCATCATTTTTCTCCATTGTGGTAGGCGCGTTTTTTGCAATGCAGCAAAACCTATGTCCGCTACAACGGCGTATTACTTTTGTCATCTCATGTCAAGTATCTATATTTATTCTCCTTCCGGCGTAGTTCGTGATCGCCGCACGCTGCGCCGCGCTGTGCGCCGCTTGCAGGCGCTGGGATATGAAACGGTGCTGGATGAGGCAGCGTTGCAAAAACATTGGCGCTTTGCCGGTGATGACCAAACGCGGCTAGCGGCAGTGGCGCGCGCGGCAGCTAGCGGAGCGGATGTAGCGCTGATTACGCGTGGCGGCTATGGCATCTCGCGCCTGCTGCCGCACCTGCCGTACAAGGCGCTGGCGCGGGCAGCAGAGCGCGGCACGCGCTTTGTGGGTTTCAGTGACTTCACAGCGTTGCAACTGGCTTTGCTGCAGCAAAAAGGCGCGGTGACATGGGCGGGACCGGCGCTGTGTGAAGGCTTTGGTGCGCTAGAAGGCGTAGACGAGGTGATGCAGGCGTGCTTTGAAGATGTGGCATGCGGCGTAGCTGAGGGCACGGGCTGGAAGTTGCCTATGGCAGATTGCAAGGCGTATGGTGCACGGCTGCAGGGCACGCTGGCGCAGGATGCACTGCTGTGGGGCGGCAACCTGTGCATGGTGTGTTCGCTGCTGGGCACGCCGTGGTGGCCGCAGTTGGATGGAGGAGTGCTGTTTCTGGAAGATGTGGGTGAAGCTCCGTACCGCGTTGAACGCATGTTGGCGCAGCTGCTGCATGCGGGCACTCTGGCGCATCAGCAGGCAGTGGTGCTGGGACAGTTCAGTGGCTGGCATGCAGCGCCATATAGCAAGGAGTATTCACTGGCAAAAGTTGTGGCGTGGTTGCGCAGGCACATTAAGGACGTACCAGTACTCACCGGACTGCCATTTGGGCATGTACCAACCAAAGTGCTGTTGCCTGTTGGAGCACGTGTGACGTTGGAGGTACAGGGGCGCGAGGTATTGCTTCTGTGGGGACACTTGGGGCATACGGGGCATACAGCTTGCTGATTTTATATACCCAGTGTAGGAACACTGTATTACCCGCAAAAAATGCGGGCAAATGAGTGCCTACTTCCTGTGTCGGCGCCCAAGGGCAGGCTGCACCATCATGCCTTTGGGCAGCAACCCTTTGAACATGCCCGTGAGGCGTTGCATGCGCTCGTGTGCTTTTTCTTCGCCGTATAGATCAGAGAGGGCTGCCATCAGGTTGGCGCGCTGGAACCAGAGCGCCTTGGCGTCTTTGCTGCGGCGAATGCGATGCGCCACCAACGGGTAGCGGCGCGCGCCGTCTTCGTCCAACAGCGCTAGCATGGCGCGGCGTACGTCGTCCAGGCGCCAGGCGTCAGCAGGGGCGCTGCCGCCTTCTTTTTTTAGACGCCACATCAGGCTGGCCCAGAAGCCAGATTGGGAGCGGAGTTGTTCCATACAGTGCAAAACGTGCCGCCGAGGCCTGCGCCCAACACCAACTCTTGAGCGGCTTGAAAGGCTCGGTAACAAAAATTATACGGATGCACCATGCTGAAAGCCCCTGCCAAGATTGTGGTAACTTCCAGAAAAATGGCCAAGTGCGCGGCATAATTGACTTTTATACTTTTATAAAACGCCGGCAGAGATGTTTTTGCAGTGCAGCATAGAACGCAAAAAAATGGCTACAAACAATTTTTCAAAAACCTGTCTTTGATGCAGCGCAGAAAAGATGGTAAAAAAAGGCGTAATCCGCAAGGATTTGGTCAGCGTGTCTCGCATACACTCCGCCGCTGTTTGCCTGGCGCCGCCTGTTGGGCTGATCATAGGGGAGCGTTCCCCTGTGCAGGCGCGCCACCAGGCTGTTGCCACAAAACCAGCCCTTTCCCTATTTGGAGACGATCAATGAGCTTTCAGGCACCTGTCAAGGACATGCTGTTCAACATCGAACACCTTGCCCGTATTGACGAAGACGTTGCGACGCTACCCGGATTTGAAGACAAAGGTTTGGAACGAAGCCAGCAGATGTTTACAGACCTTAACAAACACGCTGTTCGCACATCAAATTCTCTTTCTACTCTCTACGACTCCAGAGA
>ONTY01000136.1 GCA_900320815.1 uncultured Pseudomonadota bacterium | reverse complement strand
TGACTTTGTCGCAGTTGCTGATGCACACGAGCGCGTCGGCGCAGTGCGCGTTGGCCATGTATTCGACGCTGTCGGCAATGAGGTCGCGGCTGGGCAGGGAATAGAGCATGCCGTCGTGCCCCATGGCGATGCCGTCGTCCACGGCGATGGTGCCGAACTCCTTGGCCACGCCGCCGGCGGCTTCAATTTCGCGCGCCACAAGCTGCCCCACGTCTTTCAGGTGCACGTGCCCGGGCACGAACTGCGTGAAGCTGTTGACGACGGCGATGATGGGTTTGGAAAAGTCTTCGTCTTTCATGCCGGTGGCGCGCCAGAGGGCGCGCGCGCCCGCCATGTTGCGGCCAGCGGTGGAGGTTTTGGAGCGATACGTGGGCATGTGCGTGTTCTCTTGGGACAGATTGCGAAAGGCGCAAAAACCGGCGCGCCGCCTGGGGGAGGCTGCGCGCCGGGGTTGGGGGAAAGAAAGGGCAGAGGAGAAAGAGGGGGGGCGTCAGCGGCGGCGCACGGGGGGGCGGACTTTGGTGCCAATGGCCTCGTGGTGCTTGGCGATGCGCTCTTGTTTGCGTTGCTCTTCGCGTTCCATAGCTTTGCGCTTGGTGTAGCCGGACCAGTCGGCCCATTCCCACCAGATGATGGTGAGGATGAAGGGCGCAGCAACCCATTTCCACGACCAATCGGCCACAGGTTCAATTTCCTGCCATTTCATCAGCAGCAGAATGACGCTCAGCAAAAGGAGGTACATAAGTCAAATCCTTGATGGAGTGCAATTGTGGCGGTGCCAGGGGGTCAACTCCCCACGCAGGGCGCCGTTACAGGGAATGTAGCCCAACCCCCCCCACGACGAATGAGGAAAACCATGAAACGTTTCGCAATCGCTCTCGCTGCACTGGCCGCCACCTGCGCTGTCAGCACCCAGGCTGTGGCCGATGAGGCTATGGCCAAAGCCAAGAACTGCCTGGCGTGCCACGCGGTAGACAAAAAGTCGGTCGGCCCCGCCTACAAGGATGTGGCGGCCAAGTACGCTGCCTCGGATGCCGAAAAACTCGCCACCAGCATCCAGAAAGGCAGCAAAGGCGCCTGGGGCGCTGTGCCCATGCCGCCAAATGCCAATGTGAACGCCGAAGAGGCCAAGAAGCTGGCCGACTGGGTGCTGAGCCTGAAATAAATCCGCTGTTGGGCTGCTCCCTGCAAAAAAGCCCGCGCTCTGGCGAGTGCGGGCTTTTTTATGGCCACAATTTGTAGGGTATATTCTGTTTACCCGCAATTATTGCGGGCATTGACGTTTTTTGTTGCAGAGTATTTAGAGGACGCTTCAAAACTGCGAGAGATGCTCTCGCTCCGAAGGTGTGCGCTGGGTTTTGGAGTGGCGCCTTAGCTGTTGCGCGGCTTGCCGCCGACAAGTTCGCGGTGGCGGCGCAGCGTGGGCCAGGCAGGGGCGAAGGCGGCGGCAAGCTGCTCCACGAGCCAGGCGGAGCGGTGCTGCCCGCCGGTGCAACCGATGGCCACCGTCACATAGCTGCGCTGGTTGGCGGCCAGCGCGGGCAGCCAGGTGTGCAGGAAGGTTTCAATCTGCTGCGCCATGCGCTGCACGTCGGGCTGCCTGGCAAGCCACTGGGCCACGGGCGCGTCCAGTCCGGTGAGGGGGCGCAGTTCGGCTTCGTAGTGGGGGTTGGGGAGCATGCGCGCGTCAAAGACGAAGTCCGCGTCCAGACTGATGCCGCGCTTGAAGGCAAAGGACTCAAACACGAGAGTGAGTTGCCCGTGCGGCGCGGCGCTGAACTCCTTGACCCACGCCATGAGTTGCGCGGCGCGCAGGTGGCTGGTGTCAATGAGGTGGGCGCGCTCGCGCAAGTCAGCCAGCAATTTCCTCTCGCGGGCGATGGCGTCGGCCAGCGCCTGGCGGTTGCCGTCGTCGGCGCTGCCGCCAGACAGCGGGTGGCGGCGGCGCGTTTCAGAAAAACGCTGCACGAGTGCGGCGTCGCTGGCGTCCAGAAAAATTAGGCGCAGCGCCAGCCCTTGGGTGCCGAGGCTGTGCAGCAGCAGCGGCAGTTGCGGCAGCGATTGCCCGGCGCGCACGTCCACAGCCACCGCCAGACGCCGCGCGCCGCGCTCCTGACTGATGGCAATCAGCGGCGCGAGGAGTTCGGGTGGCAGGTTGTCCACGCAGTAGCAGCCTGCGTCTTCCAGCGCGTGCAGCGCCACGGATTTGCCCGAGCCAGACATGCCGGTGAGCACGGTGAGTTCAAAGGTGGGGGAAGAAGCCGCAGCGGCAGTCATGGCGCCTCCTGCGCGGCAGCGGCGGCAGCGAGCATTTCGCGCGCATGCGCCAGCGAGGCATCAGTCGGGCTGCCCGCGAGCATGCGGGCGATTTCTTCTGCCCGCTGACGGCCCGTGATGGCGGCCACCGTGCTGGTGGTCTCACCGTGGGCGCTTTTTTTGCTCACGCGCAGGTGGTTGTGCCCGCTGGCGGCCACTTGCGCCAGGTGCGTGACGCACAGCACCTGCCGGTCTGCGCCGAGTTGCCGCAGCAGACTGCCGACGGCAAGCGCCACGGCGCCGCCCACGCCGCTGTCAATTTCGTCAAACAGCAGCGTGGGCGCTTCGCCCAGCCGGCTGGTGGTCACAGCAATGGCCAGCGCCAGGCGCGAGAGTTCGCCGCCGCTGGCCACGCGCTCCAGGGCGCGCGGCGTGGCGCCCTCGTGCCCCGCCACTTGAAAGGTGACGCCCTCCAGGCCGTGCGCGGCGGGCGCTGGCAAGGCGTCGAGCGCAATGGCAAAGCGCCCGCCTGCCATGCCAAGCTGCTGCATGGCTGCCGTCACAGCGGCGGCCAGCTTTGGGGCGGCGGCGGCGCGCTGCTGTGAAATGCGGTCTGCGGCGCGCAGGTAGGCGGCGTGCGCTTGTTCGGCGGCGGCAGCCAGTGCCTCCACGTCCACCGCGTCATCCAGCCGCGCCAACTCGGCGCGCCAGCCGGCGAGCAGTGCGGGCAAGTCTTGTGGCGTGCGGCGCCAGCGGCGCGCGTGCTGCATCCACAGCCCCATGCGCTCATCCAGCTGGGCGAGCTGCTGCGGGTCCGGCGCAGAGCGCCGCAGCCAGCCGCGCAGGCTGTGCAGGGCATCTTGCGCCTGCGCGATGCAGCCGCCCAGCACCTCGCACAGCGCGACGAACTGCGGCTCGATTTCGGTGTGCTTCTGCAGCGCGGAGAGGGCAGCGTTTAGTCCGGGCAGCGCGCCGCCCTCGTGCCCGCCGCCTTCCAGCGCCTCGCAGGCGCTGTGCGCCGCGTCGATGAGCGCCTGCGCGTTGGCCAGGCGCGCGTGGCTGGCGCTCAACTCCTCCCATTCATCTTCCTGTGGCGCCAGAGCTTCCAGTTCCTTGATTTGCCACAGCAGCCGCTCGCGCTCTTCTTGCAGGCTCTCTTGCGCCTCGCGTGCTGCAGCCAGCGCCTTTTCCGCCGTCTGCCACTCGTGCCACAGGGCGGCCAGCGGTGCGGCGTCAATGCCGCCCCAGCCGTCCAGTAGCGCGCGCACAGTTGCTGGCCGCGTCAGGCTCTGCCAGGCGTGCTGCCCGTGGATGTCCACCAGCCAGGTGCCAAGCGTGCGCAGCTGCCCGATGGTGGCCGGTGAGCCACCAATCCAGGCGCGGCTTTTGCCGGCGGCGTCGATGCTGCGGCGCAGCAGCAACGGCTCCTCGCTGCCATCGTCAAAGCCCTCGCCGCGCAGCCACGCCTGCGCGGCGGCAGGCAGCGCGTCAAACGTGGCGGCAATCTCGCAACGCTGGTGCCCTTCGCGCACCCACAGCGCATCGCCGCGCGCGCCCAGCAGCAGCTGCAGCGCATCAATCAAAATGGATTTGCCCGCGCCCGTTTCGCCCGTGAGTGCCGTAAAACCGCCATCCAGTTCCAAATCAAGCTGCGCGACAATCACAAAATCGCGCAATGAAAGCGTCGCCAGTGCCACAGCGTTCAGTGCCTCGGATTCCAGTAGAGTTTTTTGCGCAACATATCGAAAAATGACCATCCGCGCGGGTGCAGAAACTTTGTGACATTATCAGCGCGGCGGATGACGATGCGGTCTCCGATATGCAGGTTTGAAAATGAAAACATATCAAAGCTGGCGCCCGCCGAATGTCCGCCCATAATTTCAATGACCACCTCCGCCGGGTCAGCCATCACAATGGGGCGACTGGAGAGCGAATGCGACGCCAGCGGCACCGCCACCCACACGGGTGACTGCGGATGCACCAGCGGCCCGCCAGCCGAGAGCGCGTAGGCCGTCGAGCCGGTGGGTGTGGCAATAATCAGCCCGTCAGCGCGCATATTGGCCACAAAGCGCCCGTTGACTTCTGCGCGCAGCTCCACCAGATGGGCGGCGCTGCCCCGGTTGACCACCACATCATTGAGCGCGAGCGACTCATAAATACACTCACCATCGCGCAGCACGCGCCCGAGCATCATGGAGCGCACATCCTCATCATATTCACCCGAGAGCATGGGCGGAAGCACCTTTTTATATTCATCAATCGCAATATCGGTGATAAAGCCCAGGCGCCCCTGATTGATACCGATGAGCGGTGTGCCAAAACGCGCCAGCTTCTGGCTAGCGCCCAGCATGGTGCCATCGCCTCCCACCACGATGGCCAAGTCGCAGGCGCGACCTGCGGCTTCATTGTCGTACTCCTCCCACTCGTCGTGCAGTCCGAGCATGGCGGCGCTGCGCTTGCCAATCACCACTTCACAGCCCGCCTGCTGCACCAGGGGGGCGACTTCGCGCATCACAGCGCGCGTGGTTTTGAGCGATTCCACATCGGTGGCTTCGGTATGCCGCCCCACCAGAACGGCGCGATGAAATGTGCTTGCCATGCGGCAAATTACAACACAGCGCCCGCCGTCGAGGTGCCACACAGCGCCTGCCGCCGAGAAAGTGGTGCAGATACTCGCCAATTGAATGACTGAATGCAGGCGGGATACGCGGGTAAATATCACTATACCCGTTATAAACACCGGAGCGGGCAGCAATATCCTCTCGTCTTTTCCTGCTGCGCGCACAATGCGCGCCCGCCCATTGTGCCGTCCAGCGCGGCAAGGCAGCCTGATACTGCTAACTCAAACCAATGGATGCCCTTATATATTACTGGTAGGTAGCACATACCCATAGCGAACTCTGTGGAGAGCAGCATGCACGAAATCCCCATGTATGGCATGTCAGAAGCGTTTTTCCAGTGCTGGCAAGCAGCGGCGCAGCATTT
>ONTY01000135.1 GCA_900320815.1 uncultured Pseudomonadota bacterium | reverse complement strand
AAGCACGTCGGCGGTCAATTGGGTGCGTGAACGGATGCCGACAAAATGCACGTCAGCGAGTTTTTCTTTCAGTGCCTCGCCTTCAAGTGCGCCGGCGAGCAGTTCGACGTTTGTGTATCCCGCCTGTTTGAGCACTTGCACGGCGTTTGGATGTACGCCTTCGAGCAGCAGAAATTTGATTTTGTCTTTGTCCAGGGATGTTTGGCTCATGGTGTGAAGAAAACCTCATGGTGCGCCGCGGCAATGCGGCAAAAGCTGGCGATGATGGCACAGCAGGGCAGGGGGAGGTGATGTTGCGGGAATGATTTTATACCCCTTGGAAAAATGTAGCTTTGCCCATGTTTTTTGCTGGATTCGGGAAGATACCTATGCGTTTTACGGCAGTGTGTGTATGAGATGCGCGGTGCAAAGAGCGGAGGAAGGCACGATGGGGTGCGCATTCACATTGCGCATCAAATCATATACCCATTGGTACGTTGTTTTATTGCCGGCAAGATATGCGGGCAATAGATGAATACTGGTGCGGATTGATTGGGAAGGTAGAGAGGGTGCCCCCACCGCTTCCCAGCGATGTGTGGAGGGGGCGAGGGGGGATGTTTAGTCGCGCCGCAGGGTGATGCGGGCGGCTTGGTTGAGGCCGACGACGCCAAAGAATGCAGCGACGATGCGGTTGACTTGCTGAAAGGTGACACTGTGGCCGCCGCTGTGCAGCGTCATGGCCCAGTTGAGCAGGTCACCGGCGGCGCCAAAGTCCACGCGCTGCAGGTGGCGGCAGTCAATGGCAAAGGTGGTGGGCGCAGCCGGGGGGGTGAGGGGGGCGACAAAGTCGGCAGCGGAGCCGAGGAGTTCGCCGTCAAGCTCGGCGTGGATGACGCCGTCTTCATCGGGCATGCGGGTGGGTGGGCCGGAGGAGGTGGTGTCCTGGAAGGGGGCACGGGAGGTGCCAAGGCTGCTGCTGACGGTGGAGCCGCCCATGCCACTGAGTGCGCCCATCAGGGTGTTGCCTTCTTCGTCCATCGGGCCGTAGCTGCAGGTTGGGGGCATCCACGGCGGAGGCGAGACTTCGTAGGTGATGCAGTAGTTGAGGGCGACCATCTCAAACTCGTCCATGTCGTCGAGCACGCGCAGCAGGGCAAGGCGTGCTTTCCACCACTGGGGGTCGGTTTCGCGCACTTCGTTTGGCGAGTTGTCGGCGAGGATGCGGAGCATGTTTTCCACGCCCAGGAATTTGAAGCGGCCTTCGGTGCCCGCCCAGCGGTTGAAGATTTCCGTGAGGGCGGGCAGGGTAATGGGGTCGATTTCTTTGGCGTAGCGCCAGTCAATGTGCCAGGGCGGGGCGGCGCGGGCGATGGAGGCGTTGAGCGTGGCAAGCGATTGGGTGCCAAGCCTGGAGGGGCAGGTCCAGTGCGCGAGGCCAGCCAG
Organism: uncultured Pseudomonadota bacterium; assembly: GCA_900320815.1. Lineage (GTDB taxonomy): Bacteria > Pseudomonadota > Gammaproteobacteria > Burkholderiales > Burkholderiaceae_C > Ottowia. Next base: position 3,863 of record ONTY01000135.1, on the reverse strand, counting down.
TTCAATTTTGGGCGCTTCGGTTTTTTTGCTGACGGCGCTGGCGCCGTCGTCGCTGGCGCGCATCCACTGGGGGGCGGAGCGGCCAAAGTGGGCGGCGAAGGCGCCACCAATTTCGTCAAATTTTTCGCGCTCGCCGCTGGCACGGTAGAGGTCAAAGAGGGTCAGCCAGGTGTCCACGTCTTCGCGCTGGCTGCCGCCTTCCACCAACACGGCAAGCAGCCCCTGCTCGGCACCGTCGGCATCGCCGTTGGCAAAACGGATGGCGGCTTCTTCGACTTCGGGGTTTTGGCGCGCTTCGGCCAGCACTTCAACCTGGAACTCGTCGGTGCCTTCAAAGGCAACGACGGGAGCGGCGGCCAGTGGCGGTGGCGGCGGTGGTGGGGCAGTGGGGATGGCGGGAGCGACAGGGGCAACGGGCACGGGCGAGGAGAGGCTGCCGCTGCCACTGCCAGCGTTGAAGCCGGTGAAGCCGCTCATGCCAGCCATGCCGGTAACGACGCCGATGCCGGTCATGGGGCCGGTGATGCCACTGCTGTCTACCATTTCCACGCCTTGCACGCCAGTGAGCGGCTGTGTGGCGGAGGCGGCTGTGGGCACAGCCGGCATGGTGGGCGGCAGCTGCGTCATGGGCCGCGTGGGCAGAGAGCCTGTGGGGCGCTGCCAGGGGAGCGGCTCGGCGGGGTTTTGCGCGCCAAGCAACGGCTGGGTGGGGGCGAACTCGCGCTCAGTCTGCCGTGCATCCGTGGGCACGGCGGTGGGGCGCATGACGACGCTGTCGACGCCGGGGGTGGTGCGCTGGCGACCTTTGGCTCCCCAGGCGGAGGTGGCCATTTGCGCTTCAATTTCATTGATTTTTTTCAGGGTGCGTGCGCGCTCGTCGGCGTTGCGCCATTGGCTGCTGTTGGGAGCGACGACCATTGGCTCGGCGGCGGGTGCGGCGCCAGCGGCGGGTGCGGCGGTGGCGCTTTTTTGGCGGCGCAAGCGACGCAGTTCGTTGAACTCGCGGTTGCGCACGAAGTCGTTTTGGCGTTTGCGCTCGAGCATGTCGCGCAGCATTTGGCGCGATTCGAGGTCGCTTTCGCTTTGGGTGCTGGCGGGCTGGTCAAGGTCAGACCAGTGTGTTGTGGGGTTGGCGACGAACTTGACGACTTTGGACAGGAGGCCGTTGCCGCTGGTGGAGGGATCTATGCTCATGGCTCTGGGGGTGCCTTGGGGCGGGCGCGCTGGCGGTGTGGGGAGCCGCGCCCGCGTGGGCCGTGCGTTTGGGGGATGTGGGTGTCAGTCTCCGAAGAGTTTTTGCCGCATCTCCCGGCGTTGCTGCGCTTCCAGCGAGAGTGTGGCGGTGGGACGTGCGAGCAGGCGGGGCACGCCGATTGGCTCGCCGGTTTCTACACAGTAGCCGTAGTCGCCGGATTCGATGAGGGCGACAGCCTGGTCGATTTTGCGCAGCAGCTTCCTCTCGCGGTCGCGGGTGCGCAGCTCCAGCGCGTGTTCTTCTTCAATGGTGGCGCGGTCTGCCGGGTCGGCCACAGCGCCGATGTCGCCACGCAGGTTTTCTACGGTTTGCCCGGCTTTGTTGAGGATGGAGTTGCGCAGCTGCTCCAGGCGGTGGCGGAAGAAGGCCAGTTGCGTGTGGTTCATGTAGTCGTCATCAGACATGGCGAGCACTTCTTCCTCGCTCAATTCCTCGGCGGCTTTGCTGCGCCAGTTGTCGGCGAGAGCCAGGTTGCGGCGACGGGGCGCAGCGGCAGGCGTGGCTGCTTTGACGGTTTTGCTCGTTTTGGCCTTGGCGCTTTTTGCCGTTTTGGCGGACGCTTTCACAGCGTCTTGTGCCGCAGTTTTTGCCGCTGTTTTGGCAGGCGCTTTTGTGGCTGCTTTGGGTGTGGTTTTTGGCGCTGCTTTTGCTGGCGCTTTCAGCTCTTTGGCGGGCGCGTCTTTGGTGACAGTTTTGGCTGCAATTTTTTTGGGCGCAGCTTTTTTAGCCGCAGCTTTTTTAGCCGCAGCTTTTTTGGCGGCAGCTTTTTCTTGTGGCGCTGGCGCCGCTGTTGCGACAGCGGACGCAGCCGCTTTGCTGCGGGTGGTTTTTTTATTGGCTGGCGCGGCTGAGGGTGCGCCCGAAGGGGTGGCTGCTGCTGTCACTGCTGGAGGCTTTCCTGATGGTTTGTCCGCTCCCGCCCGCAAAAAGGGCGGCCCTGAAAGCTGGAAAAGCCCCGGCGGCGGCTGGGGCTTTTCCGGCGGTGCCCAGCGCCCGAAGCGTCCAAGCACGCGAGGGGGCACCGGTTTTTGACCGGGGGCAATTGTACTGGGCGCTTTTTTGCGCGCCAGTGTTTTTGCCGCACGGCGTGATGCGGCGCACGCTGCTGTGCACCATGTGCGTCAGCAGTCGGTTAGCGCGGCTGCGGCGGCACCAGGCACTGGCGCAGTCCGTGCTCCAGGAGCTCGCGCGGCACGTCTTGCCCGATGAACACCATGCGGCTGCAGCGCTCCTCGTCCTCGCCCCAGGGGGCGCCAAGGTCGCTGCCCATGAGCTGATGCACGCCCTGGAAGATGACTTTGCGCGGCGTGCCGCGCATCCACAACACGCCTTTGTAGCGAAAGAGCTTGGGGCCGAAGATGTTGATGACTTCGCCCAGGAAAGCATCAAGGCGTGCGGGGTCAAAGGGCTGCGTGGCGCGGAACACGAAACTCTGCACGTCGTCATCGTGGTGGTGATGGTGGTGATGGTGGTGGTGTTCATGCCCTTCGCCGTGGCAGTGTTCGCAATGCTCACCGTGCTCGCAGTGGTGGTGCTCGTGCGCGGCTTCTTCCTCGCGCAGAAAGTCAGGCTCCAGGTCAAGGCGCTCGTTCAGATTGAAGCCGCGCAAATCCAGCACTTGCGCCACAGGCGCTTGCCCGAAGTTGACGACGCGCTGTGCGGCGCGCGGGTTCATGTGCGCCAGGCGCTGCTGGAGCGCGCGCAATTGCTTTTGGCTCACCAGGTCGGTTTTGCTGATGAACAGGCGGTCGGCAAAGCCCACTTGCCGCTGCGCTTCCAGGCGCGTGTCCAGTTGCTGCATGGCGTGGCGCGCGTCCACAAGGGTGACGATGGCGTCGAGCATGTAATGCTGGGCGACGTCATCGTCCAGGAAAAAGGTTTGCGCCACGGGGCCGGGGTCAGCGACGCCGGTGGTTTCAATAATGACGCGCTCAAAATCCAGTTCGCCGCGCGCACGCCGCGCCGCAAGCTGCACAAGTGCATCGCGCAAGTCTTCGCGAATGGAGCAGCAAATGCAGCCATTATTCATTTGCACGATGCGCTCGCCGGCCTCGCGCACCAGAATTTCGCCATCAATATCTTCGTCGCCAAACTCATTTTCAATGACGGCGATTTTTTGCCCGTGCGCTTGCGTGAGCACTGCTTTGAGCAGCGTGGTTTTGCCCGCGCCGAGGAATCCGGTAACGATGGTGGCGGCGATGAGTTTCATGGCGGTGTGTGCGTGCAGAAATGAAAAAAGCCGCGCTGCGGCGGCGTGCTGCAAGGCAGGTGGGGAGAGACGGGCAGTGTTTCTATACCCCATACATTAACTCTTCTGTGCAGGTATTTTACGCGGGTAATCTGCATGATACCTGCCACATTGCTGAGCGAGTGCTTCGTGGCAGTGATGTGTACGGAGCGCGGGAAAGAGGCGAAGATGCCAAGAGATGCAATGGAGTATCGTTGATTTGCCCTTGGATATTGCGGGAAATGTCATGAATTATGATGGAGTATCTGGACGGGGAAGGGAAGCGGCGGCAGCGCTTGTGTTGGCAATGCTGAGCAACAGTGCGCGGCAGGGGGCGAGTTGGCGCGCAATCATGTCCAGCTGCTGCCAGAGCATAGTGCG
>ONTY01000111.1 GCA_900320815.1 uncultured Pseudomonadota bacterium | reverse complement strand
CGCCAGGCCGAGCAAATCCAGCTCTACTCCGCGCCCACCCCCAATGGCGCCAAAGTCAGCATCATGCTGGAAGAAACCCGCCTGTCATATGAGGCGCACCGCGTGCGCTTTGAAGCCGACGAGCAGCACAGCCCCGAGTTTCTCGGCACCTTTCCCAACGGCAAAATCCCCGCCATTATTGACCCCGACGGCCCCGGCGGCGAACCCATTGCGCTGTTTGAATCTGGCGCCATCCTGCTGTATCTGGCGGAGAAAACCAACCAATTCTTGCCCTCCAGTCCGCTCGCGCGCGCGCAGACGCTGCAATGGCTCATGTTCCAGGTTGGCGGCATTGGCCCCATGTTTGGACAGTTTGGCTATTTCTATAAATTTGACGGGCGGCTGCTGGAAGAAAAACGCCCACTGGAACGCTATACCAACGAAGCCAAGCGGCTGCTGGGCGTGCTCGACGCGCACCTCAAAGGTCGCTCCTGGGTGATGGGGCGCAACTACACCATCGCCGACATTGCCATTTTCCCCTGGGTCAACTGCCTGTCTGAAAACTATGGCGCAGGCGAGGCCCTGGAACTGCACAAATACAGCCAGGTGCAGCGCGTGCTGGAAAACTTCCTGGAACGCCCCGAAGTGCAGCGCTCTACACCCTTATGGCGCTGCTGCGTGCCGCTGCCTGCCGGCGCGACGCTGAACTCGCCGACGAAGCCCCCGTCTTTGCCCGCCGTGCCCGCTGGGGCGCTGCCATGAGCGTTGCGGCGTTGGCGCTCTACGCGCTCTGGCGCTGGGCATTCACCGGCGGCTGAAAACACCTTGACCGCCTTTATACTCTACAATACAACACTCTGTTGCCTGCAATATATACGGGTAATGAAAGCATACACTGGCAACGACGACTCTTTCGCAGCGAGATATGCATACATCTCCGCCAGTCGGCACACACCTTGAAATGTGCATTCAGAGTCTTGAAAGGTGGGTATCTTGTAACTTCCGGCAATATACGCCGGCAATAGAGTTCTAATACTGAGGGTATATGAGCAGCCTGCTCTGTATTGGCTGCTTTCCCCCAGTTGCCCCACCTTGGGCGGGCTGCCCGTGGAGCCAGACACGATATTGAAGGTATTTTTGGAGTATCGAATTTTCGCATATTGCGCCATATAGGAATATATTCAGCTGCCCTTGTGCTTTTGCGTATATTTAGAGCAAATTTTTGAAATTATTCCTGTGCCCAAAGAGTCAAAATTTTGAGAAAATGCACTGCCATTCGTCAGACTGACCGCACCGCAGTCTTTGGCGTCTCATTGCGCTCTCTCGTGTGGTGTGCAAAAAAACGCGCAGTGCAATGCCCTGCTGCCTAGAGGGGGAAAGGCGGGCGCCAGCGCGCCCGCTAAAATGGGGCAATCGTGCAGCCAGCAGCCCACTCATGCGTGCACTGGCTCTTTCTTTTCCCCCCCCTGCGCTATGCCTTCACACCCTGATACCCCGCAAGATGCCGCAACTCCACTCGTGCAGCTGCGCGGCGTGCGCTTTGGCTACGGCGAAGGGCGCCCTATCTTCAGGAACCTCTCGCTTGCTGTGCCGCAGGGCAGTGTGACGGCACTCATGGGCGCTTCGGGTGGGGGCAAGACAACGCTGCTGCGCCTTATCGGTGGGCAAGAGCGGGCGCAGGCGGGGCAGGTGCTCGTTTTTGGGCAAGACGTGGGAGCGATGGGCGCCGCGCAGATTTACGCCATGCGCCGGCGTATGGGTATGTTGTTCCAGTTTGGTGCGCTGTTTACTGATGTATCGGTATTTGGCAATGTCGCTTTTCCGTTGCGCGAGCACACCAGTCTGCCGGAAGAATTAATTCGCGATATTGTGCTGATGAAATTGGATGCCGTCGGGCTGCGCGGCGCGCGTGATTTGATGCCCGCCGAAGTCTCTGGCGGTATGGCGCGGCGTGTGGCGCTGGCACGCGCGATTGCACTGGATCCGGAATTGGTGCTGTATGACGAGCCATTTTCCGGTCTCGACCCAATTTCGCTGCGCACTGCTGCACGACTGATTCGCCAGTTGAACGACGCACTCGGCATTACCAGCATCATCGTGTCGCATGACGTGGCAGAAACCTTTGAAATTGCCGATTATGTGGCGATATTGGCGGAGGGTGAATTGCTGGAATATGGCACACCTACCGCAGTGGCCGCCAGCGCGCACCCGCTGGTGCGCCAGTTTATCGGGGCAGATGCGGACGGGCCGGTACAGTTCCATTACCCGGGGCCGGATGTGGCAGAAGATTTTGGCGTGGGAGCTGTGGCATGAGGTTTTGGCACCCCGCTGATATTGGCGCTGCGGTGCGCGTCAAACTGGCTGATATTGGTTTTGGCGCACGCTTTTTCTGGCGCCTGTTTGCGCTGTTGCCCGCGACGCTGCGGCGTTTTTCGCTGGTGCGTGACCAGATTCATTTTTTGGGCAATTATTCACTGCTCATTATTGCGGTGTCTGGTCTGTTTGTCGGTTTTGTGCTGGCGCTGCAAGGCTACAACATTTTGCAACGCTACGGCTCCGCCGAGGCAGTGGGCATGATGGTGGCGCTGTCGCTGCTGCGCGAACTCGGCCCGGTGGTGGCGGCGCTGCTGTTTGCTGGGCGCGCGGGCACGTCGCTGACGGCTGAAATTGGGCTGATGAAGGCAGGCGAGCAGCTTTCGGCAATGGAGATGATGGCCGTTGACCCCATGCGCCGCATCATCGCGCCGCGCTTTTGGGCGGGTGTCATCGCGCTGCCACTGCTCACTGCCGTGTTCAGCGCCGTGGGCGTGCTGGGTGGCTGGCTGGTGAGTGTGCCCATGATTGGCGTGGATGAAGGGGCGTTCTGGAGCCAGATGCAGGGCGGCGTGGATGTGTTTGCTGACTTGGGCAATGGCGTCATAAAAAGCATCGTGTTTGGTGTGTGCGTGACTTTTGTGGCGTTGCTGCAAGGCTGGTGCGCACGCCCCACCGCCGAGGGTGTCTCGCACGCCACCACGCGCACCGTTGTCATGGCTTCGCTCATGGTACTGGGGCTGGATTTTGTGCTCACGGCACTGATGTTTGCCTGAAAAAAGGAATACTGGAAAAATGGAACGCTCACGCAATGATTTGTGGGTTGGCCTGTTTGTGATGCTGGCGTTGGCTGCACTGGTGTTTCTGGCGCTGCAGTCGGCGAATCTGCTCACGCTCTCCTGGCAGCCTACGTACCGCATCACAGCGCGCTTTGACAACATTGGCGGACTGAAACCAAAAGCCGCCGTAAAAAGCGCCGGCGTCGTCGTCGGGCGCGTGGCGTCTGTGGGTTTTGACGATGGAATCTACCGTGCGTCTGTCGAGCTGGATATGGATGCACGTTTTAGCTTTCCCAAAGACAGTTCCCTGAAAATACTCACCAGCGGCTTGCTGGGCGAGCAATATATCGGCATCGAACCGGGCGCCAGCGATGAAAATCTTGCCGCTGGTGACCTGTTGAACGATACCCAGTCCGCCGTGGTGCTGGAAAATCTGATTGGCCAATTTCTCTACAATAGCGCAGCTGCCAGCGGCGAAGACAAGAAATAATCAGGGGCATCCATTTTTTATGCTCCATTTACTGCCATGAAAAAAAACACCACCCCCTTGTGGCGCCGCGCAGCGGCTGCCGCAGTCGCCACTCTGGCGTTGCTGGTCGCCGGCTGCGCCAGCCTGCCTGCCGACCAGCCGCGTGATGCTCGCGACCCGGGGGAGGGCTACAACCGCGCCATGTACAAGTTCAACGACACCGTGGATCGCGCGGTGCTCAAGCCAGCCGCCACTGCCTACAAGAGCGCCATACCGCAGCCCGTGCGCCGTGGCGTGGGCAACTTCTTCGGCAACCTGAGCGACGCCTGGTCCTTCGTCAACCACACGCTGCAGGGCAAACCCGAAGGGGCGCTGACCTCGTTCTGGCGTGTGCTCATCAACACCACCATCGGGCTGGGCGGTGTGCTTGACCCGGCCACAGAAATGCACCTGGAGCGCCAGCGCGAGGACTTTGGACAAACGCTGGGCGTATGGGGCGTGAAAGACGGACCGTATTTCGTGCTGCCCTTCCTTGGCCCCTCCACCGTGCGCGACACCGCTGCGCTGCCCGTGGACTACTACGGCAACCCGTTGACATATTTCAAAGACCTGCGGCTGCGCAACGGTCTGGCGGTGCTGCGCATCGTGGACACGCGCGCCAATGCGCTCGCCGCCACCGACGTGCTGGAAGGCGCGGCGCTGGACGATTACAGCTTCCAGCGCGACGCCTATCTGCAAAAGCGCCGCAACGATATTTATGACGGTAATCCCCCGTCGGACGGGGAGCGTTACGACCTGGACACTGACAACACACCGGAGCCATGAACCTCATGACACGCACGAACCTCCTTCCCGCTTCGCGCCGCGCCTTCCTGGCGCTGTTGCCTGCCGCACTGCTGGCTGCCCCGCACTGGACGCTGGCACAGGAAACACCCAACGGCATGGTGGAGCGCCTGTCCACCGACCTGCTCAACACCATCAAAGGCGACGCCGCGCTGCAGCGCGGCGACTTGTCGCGTCTGATGCGGCTTGTGGACAGCCGCATCATGCCGCACGTGAACTTCACCCGCATGACGGCATCGGCCACTGGCCCCGCCTGGCGACAGGCCAGCGCTGCGCAGCGCCAGCAGCTGCAGCAGGAGTTCAAAACGCTGCTGGTGCGCACCTACGCCGGCGCCTTGAAGCAAGTGGGCGACAAGAGCATTGAGATGCGCCCCTTCCGTGGCAGTGCAGCGGACAAGGAGGTGCTGGTGCGCACGCTCATTCGCGGCGGCGGCGAACCCATCCAGCTTGACTATCGCCTGGAGCGCAGCGCCAGCGGCGCCTGGCGCATCTATGACCTGAACGTACTTGGCGTGTGGCTGGTCGATAACTATCGCCCGCAGTTCGCGCAGCAAATCAACAAGGGCGGCATTGACGCGCTCATCCAATCCCTGGCTGAGCGCAACCGCAACAACGCCGCGCGATAACGCCGCCCCGCGCCATGCTCGTACTCCCCGCCGTCCTCACCCATGTGCAGGCAGGCACCTGTCTGGCCATGCTGCTGGAGGCTGCCCGCCGCAAACCCAAACGCAAAGCGGCTGGCTGCCTGGTGGTGGACGCCAGCGCGCTCGAGAGCTTTGACTCCTCGGCGCTGGCGGTGCTGCTGGCGTGCCGCCGCGAGGCGCTGCGCCAGCAGCGCGGCTTTGCCGTCAAAGGACTGCCGCTGCGCCTGCGCACGCTGGCGGTGCTCTATGGCACGGCGCCGCTGCTGTGTGAAGCGCCGCTGGAAGGGGAGATTACATAAAAAAAGAGAGCGCAGTGCCCTCATCTTTGACGGGCAGTGGCGCAAAACAGAGCGCAAAAAATACGTCAAACTCTTTATTCAGGAGCGCCAGCCTCGCCGAGCACACGGGAGTGGCGCTTGTTTTATTGCCGAAAACCGACGGGAAGCACACACCGTGGACGCCGAGCACATCAAACACCTGATTGCCACCGCCTTGCCCAGTGAGCGCATCGACATCACAGGCGACGGGCAGCACTGGTTTGCCCTCATCGTCTCTGTCGCCTTTGAGGGGCAGCGCCCGCTGGCGCGCCACCGGCAGGTCTACGCCGCTCTTGACGGCGCACTCAGCAGCCAGGCGCTGCACGCCATCTCGATACAGGCGTACACGCCAGCGGAATACGAGAAAATCATCAATTCATAGCACACTGCCCGCATATCTTGCGGGCAGAAGAGCATTTTTATCCATCATGGACAAACTCCTCATCCGCGGCGGGCGCCCGCTCAAGGGGCAGGTGCGTATTTCAGGGGCCAAAAACGCCGCCCTGCCCGAAATGTGCGCCGTGCTGCTCACGCCCGAGCCAGTGCGGCTGCGCAACGTGCCGCGCCTCAACGACGTGCGCACCATGCGCCGCCTGCTGGACCACCTGGGCGCACACACCGCCACCTTTGGCGAGCGCGGCGGCATGGGCTTTGAGGCCGCTGGTCAGCTTGGGCACGAGGCGCCCTATGAGATGGTGAAAACCATGCGCGCCTCCATCCTTGTGCTCGGCCCCTTGCTCGCGCGGCTGGGGCGTGCACGTGTCTCGTTGCCCGGCGGCTGCGCCATCGGCTCGCGCCCCGTGGACCAGCACATCCGTGGCCTGCAGGCGATGGGCGCACTCATTGACGTGGAGCACGGCTACATCCAGGCACGCCTGCCTGCCGGACGCCAGCCGAAGGCGAAACCGTGCTGGAAAACGCCGCGCAGGAACCCGAAGTCACTGACCTTGCCGACATGCTCATTGCGATGGGCGCGCGCATTGAAGGGCACGGCAGCCGCCGCATCCACGTACAAGGCGTTGACGCCCTGCATGGCTGCGAACACAGCGTCGTGGCTGACCGCATTGAAGCCGGCACCTTCCTTGTTGCCGCAGCGGCGAGCGGCGGCGCCATTGAAGTGCAGGGCGCACGCGCCGAGCACCTGGACGCCGTACTCGACAAACTGCGTGACGCCGGTGCCGACATCCACACTGGCGCCGATGGCGCCATCCACCTGCACAGCCTCGGCGGCATGGCGCTGCGCGCGCAGAGCTTTCGCACCAGCGAATACCCTGGCTTTCCCACCGACATGCAGGCGCAATTCATGGCGCTCAACTGCGTAGCCGCTGGCGCCAGCAGCGTCACCGAAACCATTTTTGAAAACCGCTTCATGCACGTGGGCGAACTCGCACGCATGGGCGCGCGCATCAGCACCGACGCGCGCACTGCCGTCATTGACGGCGTGCCGCAGCTCTCAGGCGCCACCGTCATGGCCACCGACCTGCGCGCTTCTGCCTGCCTGGTGATTGCCGCACTCGTGGCCGAAGGCGAAACGCGCATCGAGCGCATCTACCACCTGGACCGCGGCTACGACCGCATGGACGAAAAACTGCGCGCCCTCGGCGCCGACATTGAGCGCATTTCCTGACCCCATTTTTTCCTGGAATCCATCATGGCCACCAAAAACTCTGCCCCGCCCCCCGTCGCCCGCATTGAAGACGCCGAAGAAAAAGCCAAAGCCCTGCAAGCGGCGCTCAAACAAATTGAGCAGCAGTTTGGCAAAGGCACCATCATGCGCCTGGGCGCAGGCGAAAAAGTTGAGGATATTCAGACCGTCTCAACTGGCTCACTCGGGCTGGATATTGCGCTGGGCGTCGGCGGACTGCCGCGCGGGCGCGTGATTGAGATTTTTGGGCCAGAATCCAGCGGTAAAACCACGCTGACGCTGCAGGTGATTGCCGAAATGCAAAAAATCGGCGGCACCTGCGCCTTTATTGACGCCGAGCACGCGCTGGACAGCGGCTACGCTGAAAAACTCGGCGTCAAGCTCTCGGAGCTGCTCATCAGCCAGCCCGACACCGGCGAGCAGGCGCTGGAAATCGTCGACTCTCTCGTGCGCTCTGGCGCCGTTGACATGGTCGTCGTTGACTCTGTTGCCGCCCTCGTGCCCAAAGCCGAAATTGAAGGCGACATGGGCGACCAGCTCCCCGGGCTGCAGGCGCGGCTGATGAGTCAGGCGCTGCGCAAACTCACCTCCAGCATCAACAAAACCAACTGCACCGTCATTTTCATCAACCAGATTCGCATGAAAATTGGCGTCATGTTTGGCAGCCCGGAGACAACGACGGGCGGCAACGCGCTCAAATTCTACGCCAGCGTGCGCATGGATATTCGCCGCATCGGCACCATCAAAAAGGGCGACGAGCCGATTGGCAGCGAGACGCGCGTGAAAGTGGTGAAAAACAAGGTCAGCCCCCCTTTCAAGCAGGCCGAGTTTGACATTCTCTACGGCCAGGGCATCAGCCGCGAAGGCGAGATTATTGACATGGGCGTCGCTGCCAAAGTGATTGAAAAATCCGGTGCCTGGTATGCCTACAATGGCGAGAAAATTGGCCAGGGGCGCGACAATGCACGCGAGTTTCTGCGCGAAAACCCAAGCCTTGCGCGCGAAATTGAAAACAAAGTGCGCGCGGCACTTGGCATTGCCCTGCTGCCTGAAATCACCCCAGCCGCCGCCCCAGAACCTGCGCCCGCCAGCAAAAAAGGCGCCAAAGAAAGCGCCAAGGACAGCAAAGACGCCGGCAGCGGCAGCGCCACCACCGTCTGACACGCCGCCATCGCCGCCGCCACCCCATGCCACCGGGCAGCCCTCCCCCCTCGCTCAAGGCGCGCGCCCTGCGCCTGCTCGCTGCCCGTGAATACACACGCGCCCAGTTGCACGCCAGGCTGGCACGCCGCCTGACCGAAGAGGAGGGCGAGGCGGACATCACTGCGGTGCTGGATGCGCTCGAGCGCGCCGGCCTCATCAGCGAAGAGCGCGCCGCTGAAAGCCTGCTGCGCCGCCGCGCTCCGCGACTGGGCGCGGCGCGCGTGCTGCGCGAACTGCGCGAGCAGGGCACGCCAGAAGCACTCGTTGAGCACGCCGCCGCCGAACTGCGCGCCAGCGAAGTTGCGCGCGCCCGCACCGTATGGCAGCGCAAGTTTGGCCAGCCGCCGCAGAGCGCAGCCGAGCGCGCACGGCAGCTGCGCTTTCTGGCGGCGCGCGGTTTTTCCTTTGACACGGCACGCCGCGTCATCGGCAGCGCCGCCGAAGATGCTGAGGACGCTGGCTGGCAGCCATGAGCCTGCACCTGTGGCTGGCCTACGCGCTCGCTGTCTTGCTGCTCTCGCTGGCGCCCGGCCCGGCTGCCGTGCTCATCGTGGGGCACGGGCTGCGCTTTGGCACGCACCGCACTTTACCCACCATCGCTGGCGCCGAAGCCGCCGTCGCCCTGCTGCTGCTGGCCGCTGGCAGTGGCGTGGGCGCACTGCTGGCCGCTGCGCCCGCTGCATTTTCTGCCGTCAAATTGTGCGGTGCGCTGTATTTGATATGGCTGGGACTGCGCCAATGGTGCGCCCGCGTGCCCGGCGCGTATGCGCAAGAAAACGCACCCAAAAATGCAGCAGCGCACGATATACCGAGGCATCAAAAACTGTTGGCCGGTTTTCTATGCAACGCCAGCAACCCGAAAAGTATTGTATTTATGGCAGCCATGCTGCCGCAATTCATGCAAACCACGCGCCCCATTGCGCCGCAGCTTTTCATCCTGCTGCTGACCACGCTGGTCATTGATAGCGCCGTCATGCTTGGCTACGCCGCAGTGGCCGCGCACTTGGCGCGCTGGCTGCGCTCCCCCGCTGCCAAACGTGCACAAAACCGCCTGTGCGGCGGCGTGCTCATGTTCATGGGCGCAGCGTTGCTGCTGGCGGGGCAGGGCGCCGAATAAGGGTGGGAGAACCTTTGGGGTATCCGTTGTCTGCCGGTAATGTATGCCGGCAGACAATGCTTTATCGTTGGAGTATATAAAGCGTTTCTTCAAATCACGCGCACGGGCGCCAGTCTTGTCGATGTTTCACATGAAAACCGCAGCAATCGTAATGATGTTCATGGTATCATCTTGTTGCCGGCTACTTGTGCCGGTAATGAATCTGCAAGTATGAGGGTATTTGTTCGGCCTAGCCCGCTGTCAATGCCAGCGTCTGCCCGGCGCAGCCGCTGGCCTCTGTCGACAGGCGCGCGTAGAAATCTTCGCCTGTGCGCGTGTCGCGCCACGCTGCACCGTCCCAGCGGTAGTGCCAGCCGCCGGCGCGCGATGCCAGCCATATTTCATGCAGCGGTTTTTGCAGATTCACCACAATTTGCCCGCCGCTTTCAAACGCCAGCGTGACCACGCCGCCTGCGCGGCTATTATCAATATCCACGTCGCCTGCGTCGTTGATTTCATCGCATTGTGCTTCAATGCGCCGCAGCAGGGTTTCTGCCAAGTCCAAAAAATGTGCGTCGTTCATTTGCGTAAAAAAACACCCGCGCGCACGCGGGTTGACAAAAAATGATTACACTCTGCCGCGCCATGATTGATATGCCGCAGCCCCGTCAAATTTTAGCCAGCGCCGCCGCCGCGCTGATGTTTTTCATGCTCACCGCCTGCGGGCAAACTGGTGGCTTGTATCTGCCGCAAACCCCAAAAGGCGTGGAGCGCGCCACATTAGGGCAAACCCTCTTGCGCTGGCCCGGCCACGATGCCGCTGATGAAGACGATGTCCCTGCGGCAACGGCTGCTGCCGCCAAAGCCAGCGCCGCCTCTGCCGCCTCTGCCGCCGAGGCAACCCTCGTGCCCAGCGTGCTGGATGACAGCGGCAGCGCCTACACCACAAACACTGACGCCGACTCGCCCAACATCCCCGTCCTCATCGAGCCATGAGTGCCCCTGCCACCACCCCTGTCCCCGCCCACGTGCCGCAGCTGCCCGCTGGCACGCCGCTTGCCTGGCGCGACGGCCAGCTTCATCTGGAAGACGTGCCGCTGCACACGCTGGCACGCGAGCACGGCACGCCGCTGTTTGTCTATTCGCAAGCTGCCATTCTGGGCGCCGCCCGCGCCTGGCAGGATGCCTTCAAGGGGCGCGACGCCCTGGTGTGCTACGCCGTCAAGGCCAACGCCTCCCTGGCCATCCTCCGGCTGCTGGCGGCGGCGGGCTGCGGCTTTGACATCGTCTCCGGCGGCGAGCTCGAGCGCGTGCTCGCCGCTGGCGCGCAGCCCGGGCGCATCGTCTTTTCCGGCGTGGGCAAAACGCACGCCGAAATGCGCCGCGCGCTGCAAGCGGGCATCGCTTGCTTCAACGTCGAAAGCCTGGCGGAACTGGACGAACTCTCCGCAGTGGCCAGCGAGTGCGGCGTTGCTGCGCCCATCGCTATCCGCGTCAATCCTGATGTGGACGCGCGCACGCACCCCTACATCAGCACCGGCTTGCGGGGCAACAAGTTCGGCATCGCGCACGCCGAGGCGCGCGCCGCCTACCGCCATGCCGCCACGCTGCCGTGGGTGCGCGTGGTGGGCATTGACTGCCACATCGGCTCGCAAATCACCGAAAGCGCGCCCTACGCCGAGGCGCTCGAGCGCGTGCTGGACCTTGCAGAAGCCATCGAAGCCGATGGCACTGCGCTGGCGCATATTGACCTGGGCGGCGGTCTGGGCATTGACTACGCAGGCGAGGCGCCCCCCGCGCCCGCTGCGCTCTGGGGCGAGCTGTTCGCGCGGCTGGACGCACGCGGCTTCGGCGCGCGCCGCCTCATCGTGGAGCCTGGCCGCTCCATCGTCGGCAACGCCGGCGTGTGCCTGACGCAAGTGCTGCGCCTGAAAGCGGGCGAAGCAAAAAACTTCTGCATCGTCGACGCCGCCATGAGCGAGTTGCCCCGCCCCGCGCTCTACCAATCCTGGCACCGCATCGTGCCGCTCAACGAGCCGCCAGTGGGCAGCACCCCGCCGGTGTGGGACGTGGTCGGCCCCATATGCGAAAGCGGCGACTGGCTTGGCCGCGACCGGCCTCTGGCTGTGCAGCCCGGCGAGTTTCTTGCTGCACTCGGCGCCGGGGCATACTGCATGAGCATGGCCAGCCGCTACAACAGCCGTCCGCTGCCCGCCGAAGTCCTTGTTGACGGCAGCCACGCACGCCTCATCCGCCGCCGCGAAGCGCCGCAAGACGCCTGGCAGCACGAACTTTCCTGACCCTATGAAAAAAAGGAACGCCACCATGACTCAGCAATTCACCGTCACCGGCATGACCTGCGGCCACTGCGAA
>ONTY01000334.1 GCA_900320815.1 uncultured Pseudomonadota bacterium | reverse complement strand
TAGACCACCAGGGCATGGCGCCCTGTATCGCGGAAGAATTCCCCGATAGCAACGCCTGCAAAAGGCGCAAAGTATTGCAGGGCGGCGGGGTCGGCAGCAAAGGCGCTGACACCCAAACAAAGCAGGCTGGCGGCGGTCAGCATGCGGGTGGGGTATGAATGCTTCATGTCGGCTGTTCCCAGTATTCGTGTGTGAAAGTCTGTCAGTTGCAAATGGTAAATGAAGGGTCAGGGAGCAGATGCCCCGTTTTTCAGGGGGCTTCGGCAGGGTTTTGGGTATGCACGGCGTGCAGCGCCAGGCACAAGTCACTCCACGCTGCGGCTTTGGCGTGCGGGGTGCGCAGCAGGTAGGCCGGGTGGTAGCTGGCAACAAGCGGGATGCCGTGCCAGCGGTGCACGCGGGCGCGCAGCCGTCCGATGGCGTCGGTGCTGCCCAGCAGCGCCTGCGCGGCAAAGCGCCCAAGCGCAAGGATGACAGCGGGGGCGAGCAGGGCAATCTGGCGCTGCAAAAAAGGGGCGCACAGGGCGGTTTCGGCGGGGTGTGGATTGCGGTTGCCCGGCGGGCGGCATTTGAGGGTGTTGGCGATGTAGACGGCGTGCTCAGCTTCGTTGCTCTGACGCGACAGATGGAGGGCGGCAAGCATGGCGTCCAGCAATTGCCCGGCAGCGCCGACGAAGGGCGCGCCCTGCAAGTCTTCTTGCTCGCCTGGCGCCTCGCCCACGACGAGCCAGCGCGCCCGGCGGCTGCCGGCGCCAAAGACGACGTTGTGGCGCGCAGCGCACAGCCCGCAGGCGCGGCATTGCGCGGCTTCGCGCTCCAGCGCGTCCCAGTCCATGCGTGCGATGCGCGCGGCGCGCTGCCCATCTCCTGCAGCATGGCGCGCTGGCGTGTGTCCAGCTGCAAGCCGCTGGTGCGCTTTTCGGGTGGCGCGGCGCTCATGCAGCGGCTCCTTGCGCGTTGTGATGCGGCGCCAGCGCCAGGCGCATGAGTAGTGCGTCTTCGCGGCTGCCATCAGGGCATGGGTAGTAGCCGGGGCGGCGCCCGGCGGGCGCAAAGCCCAGGCGCAAATACAGGCGCTGCGCGCGCGCGTTGCCGGCGCGCACTTCCAGCCACACTTCGCGCGCCTCGTGTGCTCGCGCCCAGTCAAGCAGCGCGCGCATCAGGCGCTGTGCCAGCCCGTGCCGCTGATGTGGCGGGGCGACGGCGATGTTGAGCAGGTGCGCCTCGTCGGCGGCGGGCATGGCCAGGCAGTAACCGAGCAGTTCGCTGCCGCGCCACAGCCCCTGCGCCCAGTGCCCAGCCAGCAAGCTGCCCTCAAAGTCGCCGCGCGTCCACGGGTGCGGCGAGGTTTGCGCCTCAATGGCCAGCGCCGCGCCAAGGTGCGCAGCAGCCAGCGAACGCAGTTCAATTTCAGTGGGCATGGAAATATGAAAAAGAGAGCTGACTGCCAGCATATCTCGCGGGCAGAAGCCTATTTTTATCAAGAAAATAATGCACGGCGCTTCATGCCTTTCCCCCGCGCGCCAGCCGCTCAGCGGTGGTCAGCGCCACGCGGTTGCGGATGTAAAGCGGCAAGGCGTGCTCCGCCTGCACCGCCGCACCCGCCGCCAGCAGTGCAGGTGCCAGCCGCAGCAACGCCTGTGCCGAGGGCTGCGCCGGCACGCGCTGCAGCGGCGCCAAAGCGGCGGGCAGGCGCAGCCCGTAGGCATCAAACGCATTGCCCGCCAGTGCGGCGCCCGGTGCGTCGGGGAGCGGCACATTTTCTGGTGCGCACACCAGGGGCTGTCTGGTGCAGCGCCACACGCCGCTGGTGCAGGCGTATTCAGCGGCATACACCTCGTTCATGCGCGCATCCAGCAGCGCCAGCCAGTGGCGCGTGCCTGGGTGGCGCAGGTGTGCATCGGCGGCCACTGCCAGCAGCGTATCCACGGGCAGCGCCGGCACGCCGGCGCCAAACGCCAGCCCCTGTGCAGCGGCGCACGCCGCGCGCAGACCGGTAAACGCCCCCGGTCCGCGCCCAAAGACGATGGCATCCAACTCATCCAGCGCCAGCCCGGCGCGCCCCAGCAGCGACATCGCCGCGCCGATGAGCTGGTGCGACGCCTGCGCGCTTCCCGCGCCCGTGAAGCGCCACTGCGCGCTGCCGTGCTGCACCGCCACGGAAAGCGTTTCAGTGCTGCAGTCAAAAGCCAGCAATTTCACAGGGGCGGAGGCAGGCATCGGTGGGCGGGGCGAGAGAGGGGGCAGGGCAGGGCGAAGCCATGACAATAGCCGCTTTTTGCCCGCGCGGGCGCACCTTCCATCTTCCCTTCAAACCACCTCCCCTATGTCAGCAACCATCTTGCAAACCCTGCCCGTCGGGCACAGCGTCGGCATTGCCTTTTCCGGCGGGCTGGACACCTCGGCGGCGCTGCTGTGGATGCGCCGCCGTGGCGCCGTGCCGTACGCCTACACCGCCAACCTCTCCGCCCGCTACAGTGGCGAGCGGCTCAGCCTCTCCTTCGGCGACAACTTCCTCTACTACGACGGCGAGCACTACGGCAACATCATCTGGTTCCG
>ONTY01000131.1 GCA_900320815.1 uncultured Pseudomonadota bacterium | reverse complement strand
TCGCCCGCTTCAATGGCCGCATGCAGCGGGACGGTGGTGTTGCGGTTGGTCATCCAGGGAAATACCATATACTCTCCAATAGGAGCTATGGCTGCCGGCAATATAAGCCGGCAATCAGCATATACCCCATCAAAACTGCTGTTTTATCGCACCGCCTGTTTCATGGCGCGTTCCACTTCGCGGCGGCCTTCGCGCTCTTTAATCGTGCTGCGTTTATCGTGCGTGGCTTTGCCTTTGGCCAGCGCAATTTCGCATTTCACGCGCCCGTTTTTCCAATAGAGTTTGAGCGGCACCAGGGTATAGCCGCGCTGCTCCACCTTGCCAATCAAGCGGCGGATTTCGGCGGCGTGCATCAGCAGCTTTCTCGTGCGCACGGCGTCCGGGCGCACATGCGTGCTGGCGGTGCCAAGGGGCGTGATTTGGCAGCCGATGACGAAAAGCTCGCCCGCGCGGATGACGACGTAGCCGTCTGTGAGCTGCCCCTTGCCCGCGCGCAGCGCCTTTACCTCCCAGCCTTGCAGCACGATGCCCGCCTCGTAGCGTTCCTCAAACGTGTAGTTGAAGCTGGCTTTTTTGTTGGCGGCAATTTGCGCGCTTGGGGTTTTGGGTTTTTTAGCCATTGCGGGCGCAGGGGAGGGAAAATCAGGGAGAGCTTGAAGGCGGCGCTGCTGCTGCGCGCCGGGCAAACCGCGCATTCTAGGTATGAAGACTGTCCACAAATCCGTCTCTGTGTGGCACACGCCGCAGCAAATGTTCGACTTGGTCATTGACGTGGAGCACTACCCCGAGTTTCTGCTTGGCTGCAGCAGCGGGCGCGTGCTGGAAAGCACGCCGCTGGGCATGACGGCGGAGGTGGGGCTTGCCTTCAAAGGCGTGAGCAAGACCTTCATCACGCGCAACGAGCACGAGCCGCCGCACCGCATGTGCCTGCATCTGGTGCGCGGGCCGTTCTCGCACCTGGAGGGCGAGTGGCGCTTCACCCCCATTGGCAGCGAGGCGTGCCGCATTGACTTCCGGCTGGAGTATGCGTTTGCCAGCCGGCTGCTCTCGGCGGTGATTGCCCCGGTGTTTGACCGCCTGGCCGCCACCTTTGTGCAAGCCTTCATTGAGCGCGCCGACGCCGTGTATGGCGAGGGCGGCGAAGGGGAGAGCGCCGCCTGATGCGCCTGACACTGGCGTTTGCCGTCGCGCCGCGCCGCGCCGCGCAAGTGGTGTTTGAAGCGCCCGATGGCGCCAGCGTGCAGCAGGCGCTGGACGCTTTGCGCGCGCAGCAGCCGCAGCTTGCCGCGCAGCTGGCGCCCCTGATTGCCACGGGCGGCGTGGGGCTGCACGGGCAGCGCGCCGCGCCTGCCCAAGTGCTGCAGGACGGCGAGCGGCTGGACGTGGCCGCCCCCCTCATCACCACGCCGCAGCAGGCGCGCCAGCGCCGTTTTGAAGTGCAGGGTGCGCGCACCGCCGGCCTGTTTGCGCGCCGCAGACCGGGGGCAAAGCCAGGGTATTAGCCACGCTTCTACTCTTCACGAGAGGGCATGCAAAGATTTTGGTATTGCCAGTTTGCCCGCATATACTGCTGGCAATGAAGCACTTGTATGGCGGGTATTTTGCGGGGGCGCCCCACCTGGCACCACCACATGCCATGCACCCGTGCGCTGGCACGCAACGTGAAGAACACCCGCCTTGTTCATCCTCCAAAATCCTCTTTTTTTTTTTTTTTTCAAACGGTGCCCCCGCACCGGCGGGCGGCCTTGCCGCACCTCACCTGCCTGCCAACAATCCATAGCCATCATGCAAGCCACCACAGCCCCCACTCCCATCTGGCAGCGCCGCTGCGCCGTCACCCGCCGCACGCAGAGCGGCTTCTCCCTGCTCGAGGCTCTCGTCTCCATCGTCGTCCTTTCCTTTGGGTTGCTGGGCGTTGCCGGCCTCCAGGCATCCGCTCTCAAATACAGCCGCGACGCCCGCAACCAGGCCATCGCCGTCAACCTGGCGCGCGAAATGGCCGAGATGATTCGCTCCAACATCACCGAATCTGCAGGTGGCGGTGGCAAATACCTCTACCAAATGGCCGCCGTCACGCCCGCCACCTCCCCGTGCCTGCCCGCCGCCTGCGCCAACACCGGCGATCTAGCCCAGGCGCAGAAAAACGACTGGCTCACCCGCGTCAGCCAGGCGCTGCCCGGCGCCTGGGCCGCCATCTGTGCAGACGAAACCCCCTACGACAAATATGGCGTTCCCCAGTGGGCCTGCTCCGGCAGCGGCAACATCATCGCCATCAAACTCGGCTGGGAGCGTGAAGACCACGCTGGCAACGTTCAGGCTGCCAACGTCCGCCCCTACGTCACCCTCCCCGTCACCCCTGCCGGCCAGCAATAACGGCCCGCAGCCGCACACACACCCCACCGGGAAGCAAAAAAATGCCACACACCACCCGCCCCCCCTTCAAGCAGCGCGGCCTCACGCTCATCGAGCTCATGGTCGCCCTCATCATTGGCTTCATGGTCATCCTTGCGGCCATGTCGGTGTTCACCAGCACCAGCCGCAGCTCCAACACCGTTGACGCCGCCGGCCAGTTGCGCGATGACGCCCGCTTTGCCGCCGACATCATCCAGCGCCTTGCCGTGCAGACTGGCTTTGAAGACATCGGCTTCGTCACCCGCACCTATCAGGGCACTCCCAAAACCTACAAAGCCGTCAATGGCGACGTAGACCCCCTGCAAATGCAGGCGCCCATAGGTGGCTTTACCGGCGCCATGCCTGGCGACGCCACCTACAACCCCAGCAGCAAAAAATTCTCCATCGCCCAGGGCGCCGCTCATCCTCCGCTACCACCCCGTCAACAAAGGCGCGGACGACACCGACGGCACCGACGGCTCCATGATTACCTGCGCCGGCTACGCCGCTGGCGAAGCGCACAGCGCCGACATCCGCACTGACCGTGCCGTCAGCGTCTTTTACGTGGCCGAAGACCCCAGCGACGGCGAACCCACCCTCTACTGCCGCTACGCCAACATTGAAGGCGAAGGTGCCCTGAGCGCCGCCCAGCCCCTGGTCAAAGGCGTGGAACGCTTCAAAGTCCTCTACGGCGTAGACAACGTTGTCGCCAACACCGCCACCAGCGCCGCCAGCGCCACCGAGCACGCCAAGCTCATTCCTGACCGCTACTTCACCGCCAGCCAAATGACTGTTGGCAACGACGAAGCCGCCAGCCAAACCAACTGGCGCCGCGTGCGCGCCATCCGCGTCGGTCTGGTGCTGCGCGCCGGCACCGGCTATGGCCGGACCGGTCAGGCGCAAGACACACGCACCATCAACCCCCTGGGCGACGGCTTTGGCAGCAGCTACGCTCCAAATGACTTCCGCCTGCGTCAGAACTACATCTTCACCATCAACCTGCGCAACTGCCTCAACCAGGGCTACCAATACGCAGGCGACCCCGGCAAAAGCGTCGCTGCCAACATCCCCTCGTGCGACGTCATCGTCCCTGCCGAAGGCGTCTGAAACAGCGCACACCACTCATAGGGAACCACACACCATGACCACCACCCTTCACCTCTGCCCCCCGCCGCAGCGCCAGCGCGGCATGTCGCTCATCGTCGTGCTGCTGCTGCTGGTCATCGTCTCCATGCTCGGCGCCGCCTCCATGCAAATCGCCAACATGGGCGAGCACGGCGCGCGCAACGACCGCGACATGCAGCTTGCCTTCCAGTCAGCGGAAGCCGCCATCATTGATGCCGAAATCGACATCGGTGGCGAAACCGTCGAAGGCGGCCGCACCAAATTGTTCAAAGCCGGAAAAATCAGCTTCCCCAGCAGCGGCTGCAAGGCAGGCGGTCTGTGTGCGCTGGAAACCAACGAAAAGAAAAAACCCACCTGGCTCAATGCCGAGCACGTGAACTTTGTCAACGGCACCGGCACCGCCAGCTTTGGCGACTTCACGAACCGCGACTACCAGAACGCCGGCGGCACCAGCGCCGGCGTGCAGCCCGTGCAAAAACCCCGCTACATCATCGAGAACGTCACCGACCTCTCAGCGGTGCGCAGCGGCATGGTCACCGCCGTCTACTCCAGCGCCCTGCCAGAAGATCAAACCGCCACCGGCGAGCAGCTCTACCGCGTCACGGCAATGGGCTTTGGCCCGCGTTCGAGCACCCAGAGCGTGCTGCAAACCCTTTACCGCAACTGATTTTTTGAGAAAAAAAGGAACCGCACCATGACTGCCTCCAGCCTCCTGACCCGCCTGCGCCCGCGCGCCTGGCTGCTGGCCGCCAGCGCCATTGCCGCGTTTGGCGCCCTTGCAGTGCAGCCCGCCGCCGCAGCCAGCGACATTATTGAAGCCCAAATTGCCCACGGCCCCCTGTACGCTGCCACTCTGGGCGACCGTCCCACCATTGCGCTGGCGCTGTCTGTGGAATTCCCGACTGTGGGTGCGCAATACCCGACGGCAGACGGCTACAGCCCCAGCAACGAATACCTTGGCTATTACAACCACGAGAAATGCTACACATACAACACAGCCGAAGGTTATTTTGAAATCAGCAGCTCAGCCAGTGGGCGCAAGTGCAGCGGTGACAAAGAGTTCAGCGGCAACTTCATGAACTGGGCCACCGGCTCGGCCATTGACATGATTCGCCTGGCACTTACCGGCGGCGACCGCGTCATTGACAAAGAAAAAATAACTGTGCTGCAGCGCGCCTATATTCCTGACGGCACCGACGCCAACACCAAAAACAGCGCACCGCACACCTGTTTTTTCAAGCAATCTGGCCACTTTGGCGTGAAGACCCTGAGCGAATCTGATGGCGGCGGCGACTATGCCGGCGCTGTGCCCAAAGATTTGATTGAGGCCGTGGAAGACCAAGAATCCAGCAGACCGAACGCAACAAAAGGCAAAATTTATATTGCCAGTGCTGGCAATAGAATCTATTTTGGCAACCACCCAATGGGCGGCACGAATGGCAACTGCACCTATGGCCCCTACAATTATGCGCTGGGCGCCGGCGGTAAAGTGGGCGAGTTCCATTCAGTGCGCAACAACGCCTTTTTTGGCACCAGCGAACACACGCAATGTAACGATGGCGAGCAATGCACTGCCGATAGCAAAGGCCAGCGCGTATGGTATGGCAACAATTGCGGAGAAAACAAAGGCTGCCGCTGGCATACCGGCATTGTCAAAGACACATTCACCTGCGGCAGCTTTGGCGACGTCGACAACCACGGTGATACCGATGAAAGCGAACCCACAGCCGGTGCCAAATGCTATCTTGAAGATGACGACGCCATGCTTAGCGGCGAAACCGAGTTTTTTTACGCCCGCGTCAAAGTCTGCGACAGCAGCGACGATCGCGACTACTACATGTGCAGCGAATATCCCAGCGGCTCCAGCAAACCCACGGGTGTGATTCAAAAATATTCTGACGGCCTGCGCATGGCTGCCTTTGGCTACGCCATGGATCACACGCACGCTGCTGAGAACGGGCGCTACGGCGGCGTGCTGCGTGCGCCCATGAAATATGTGGGGCACGACGTGTATAACCCGGTTGGCCGCAAAACCGACACCAACAACCCGCGCGCTGAATGGGATCAGAACACAGGCGTTTTTTTCCCTGACCCTGAAAATGCCTGGAGCGGCACCCCGGCTGCTGGGCAAGTCCAGCTGCCTTCTGACGCCGTCGGTTACGCTGCCGAAGATAAAACCAGCGGCGTTATCAACTACCTCAACCGCTTTGGCCGCAATCCAAAAAGTTTGGGCAACTACAAAGCGAATGACCCAGTCGGCGAGCTGTACTACGAAACCCTGCGCTATATGCAGGGCATGGGCGCCCCCACACCAGCGGCAGTCCGGGATTTGGATGACCGCATGCTTGACGGCAGCCCTGTATACACCGGCTGGGACGACCCCTATGGCAGCGACTTAGGCTACAGCCAAACCACAGATTACTCCTGCATTCGCAGCCAGATTGTGCTGGTGGGCGATATCAATGCGCACGACGCCAACAGTTCGCCGAAATATCCTGGAAAATCTGCAGACAAAGACGTTGTACGTGGTCATCTCGCCTCCCCCAGCGATTCCAAAAACGTGCCCAATGCCATTACGTGGCGCAATAGGGCGCAGAACCTTGAAGCGGCTGCCGGCATTAGTCTGAAAACGGGCAACTACCATATGTGGTCCATTTTGCCCGGCCTGTCGTACTGGGCGCACATGAACGACATTCGCAGCACTAACTGGACAGAGGAGCCAGAAAAGCAGCGTCCCGGCCTGCGCCTGACTTCCTTCTTCTTTGACGTGAACGAAGCCAACCTGGAATACAACTACAGCAACCGTGAGGCACGCAACCAATACTGGCTGGCTGCCAAATACGGTGGCTACCTCACGCAAGCACGCTCCAGTGGCAGCACTGTCTACAACACCAATGGCTACCCTTACTACGAGAGCGATGACCGAACGAGGAACAACCTCGTTTGGTCCGACCTGGTCAAGGCGCAGGGCGGCAACACCAACGGCGACGCCAACCCAGAGCCACGCACCTACTACGTGCCCAGCAGCGGGCGCGACGTGCTCAAAGCCTTTGATGAGATTTTCAGCAGCACCGGCACTCTTGCGCAACGCTCCATCGGCGGCGCGGACAACAGCGGTGGCCTCACGGGCAACAGCTACCAGGCGGAGTTTGACGGCTCCAACTGGAGCGGCGACGTGCTTGCCGAAAGCGTGCCCACCGGAACCACTCCCGCCAGCATCGCATGGCGGGCAAGCGAGTATTTGCCCGCCCCAGCCGCGCGCAACATCTTCGTTGGCAGCCGTGCCATCAACGGCGGCACCAGCGCCAAAAAGTTCACCGCCGGCGACGCCCCCGCCGAAGTCATCACTGCCCTGAGCGAGGAAGGCGCCGACGCCGCTGACCGCATCAACTGGCTGCGCGGCGATACCAGCAAAGATGGCGATAGCCTGCGCAACCGGGGCGGCAGTTCCGTGATTGGCGACATCATCAACTCTGGCGTGAAGTTCGTTGGCGCCCCCTCTGCCACCACCAACCTCGGCGCGGGCTTTGACCTGTATGTGGCCGCACACGCCAGCCGCGCCGGCACTGATGGCAAAGGCGGCACCGTCTACGTGGGCGCCAACGACGGCATGTTGCACGCCTTTGACGCTGCCACGGGTGTTGAGCGATTTGCCTACATCCCCAGCATGGTGGTGAAAAACCTGGCTGCCCTGACCAGTTCCAATTACGTGCACCAGCCCTATGTTGATGCCACACCCGTGATTGGCGACGCCGTCATTAACCCCAGCTATGACGCCGCCAACGCCACCGCCAGCGACTGGGCCACGGTGCTCGTCGGTGGTCTGGGTGGCGGCGGCAAAGGCGTCTACGCCCTCAACGTCACCGACCCGACCAGCTTCTCTGAGAGCAGCGTGATGTGGGAGTTCACCGAAGCCGACGACCCCGACATGGGTTACGTCCTCGGGCAGGCACGCATCGTCAAGCTGCTCTACACCAAGGCTGATCCCAACGACGCCAACTCCACCAACAGCTACCGCTGGTTTGCTCTCGTGCCCGCCGGCGTGAACAACTACGTGGCCGACGCCGACTCCACCCAAACCACAGTGGGCAGCGGCGATGCCACTCTCTTCCTGCTGGCGCTGGACAAACCCTCCACCTCGCCCTGGACGCAAGGCAGCAACTACTGGAAGTTCAACCTGGCGCACGACGCATCGCTGGCGGCCACGCATCCCAGTGGCGTGCTCAATGTCGAGGCCTTCACCGGCGTGGGCAGCGTCACGGAATATGTTTACGCAGGCGATTTGCACGGCCAGTTGTGGGCGCTGCGGTTCAGGGGCAATCCGGCAAGCAGCTGGAACCTGGCCACTCTCTCCGATCCCTATAACAGCCGCCCGCTGTATGTGGCCAAAGACAAAAACGGCCTGACAGTAGGATTCAAGCTTCCTCGGAGCGTGGACGTGGATTCCATATATCCGTACACACGCTGCTTTGACAAGAGGCTTGAGGGCAATACCATGTTCTACTGTTACCTTGTCTACAAGGGCACACATCAGATGGATACCGCCGAGATGGCGAAGCTAATCGACGGAACCATACAGGAGGCCAAAGAGCTGGGGATAGA
>ONTY01000129.1 GCA_900320815.1 uncultured Pseudomonadota bacterium | reverse complement strand
AGTCGCGCTTTGGGCACGGGCGCTGGCTGACGCCGTCTACGCAAGAGGTGTTGCAACGCCTTGGGCGCGAGGGAGCCGGGCGGGTGGATGTGTTTTGCCCGGGTTTTGTGGCGGACTGCCTGGAGACGCTGGAAGAAATCGGCATTGAGGGGCAAAAATTATTCAAAAAAGCTGGCGGCGGAGAGTTCCACCTGATTGCGTGCCTGAACGATTCGCCGCACTGGATTGAAGCGCTGGCGGACTGGGTGCAACTGAATCTGCAGGGCTGGCCTGTGGCCAATATTCCGGACGCCGCTGTTACAGCAGACGGGTAAATGCCTTTGCTTTGCTGGTTTGCGGCAGTTTTTGAAGCGTTTCTCTACAACTCCCCTGGCGCTGCGGGGCAGGCACGCAAAAAGCTGGCAAAGCGCGGCAGACCGCTGGCGTGATGCCCGCGATAGCGGTAGGCAACCCAAGTGCCAACGGGCGGCGGGGCGTGGCGCTGCGCGTCGGTGAAGCCGCTGCCGATGCGAAAGCGCTGCCCTTCGGGCGTTTCTACGAGCAGCGCGCCAAGGCGCCCGGCGTTGCGCCCTTTGCCTGGCAGGTGGGCGATGACGCGCGCTTCGGCATCCTCAAAAGGCTTGAGTTTGAGCAGATTGGCACTGCGCCCGCTTTGGTAAAGCGCTGCGCCGTGGTGCAGCACCAGCCCCTCACCGCCCGCATGTGTGGTGCTGGCCAGCAGTTGCCGCAGCTGGGCATCGCTGGCGACGCGGCGCTGCTCTGCAATGTGCAGCGTGGGGGCAGCAGGCAGGGCGCGCAGCGCCTGCAGGCGCGCGTCAAAGTTGCCGCCGTGCGTTGGGAGGTCAAACACCATGAAGCGGATGGCGCGCCACGCGGCATCGTCCGGCTGCTGGCGCAGCACGGCCGATTGCACTTGGGCAAAGCACCCGTGCCCGGCCCACAGTTCGCCGTCCAGCGGTGCGCCGGGCCAGCCTTGGGTGAACCAGGCAGGGGCGGCAAGGCGCCGCCCGCCACGGGTGATGAGGTGCTGCCCGTCCCACCAGGCGCGGATGCCGTCGTATTTCTCGCTCACCCACCACTCGCCCAGATGCAGCCCGGCGCGCCACGGCCCCACCAGTTCAAAGGCGGGGGGTGTGCCGGTTTGTGCAGCAGCAGCGGCGCGCAGCCAAGGGGCAACAAGGGCGAAGGCAGGCAGGGCGAGGAGGTGGCGGCGTTTCATGGCTTGACTGTTTGGCATGAGGTATACATTGATTGCCCGCATATTTTGCGGGTAATGATGATCCAATGGCATGAGTATCTCAATACTCATCATTTTATTTTTTTATAACCCGCGTCTTGTGCGGGCATATGGCTGATACCCTATTCACTTGCTGCGTGCAGCAATTCGTCGCGCGGCAGCAGCAGCACCTGGCCAATGCCGGCGCTGGTGTCCAGCCATACGGGGGCAAGGTGGGGGAAGGCAGCTTCAAAATGCTCGCGCTCGTGGCCAATTTCCAGCAGCAGCGCGCCGCCTTCGCTCAAGTGTTGGGCCGCGTTGGCGATGAGGGGACGGATGAAATCCATGCCGTCAGCGCCGCCGGCCAGCGCCAGCGGTGGCTCAGCGGCGTATTCGGGCGGCAGGCGCGCCATGCTTTCGTCGTTGACGTAGGGCGGGTTGCAGATGATGAGACCGTAGCACGCGTTGCCGCAGGCGGCCAGGCCGTCGCCCGCCAGCAGGTGGATGCGCGCTTGCAGGCTGTGGCGCGCGACGTTGATGCGCGCGACTTCCAGCGCATCGGCGCTGATGTCAACGGCGTCAATCTGCATGTCAGGCCAAGCCAGCGCGGCGAGGATGGCGAGGCTGCCGCCGCCGCAGCACAGGTCCAGCGCGTGGCGGCAGTCAGCAGGCAGCCAGGGGTCAATGCTGGCGTCGGCAATGACTTCGGCCAGCAGGCTGCGCGGGACGATGCAGCGTTCATCGACATAAAAGGAAACGCCTTGCAGCCACGCCTCGCGCAGCAGATAGGCCAGCGGGGTGCGCGTGGCAATGCGCGCGTGCATGAGAGTGACGGCTTTTTTGAGGGCGGAAAAGCGCGGCGGCGCGGTGACAGCGGCGCCCAGGTCGCTGGCCAGCGGCAGGCCAAGCGCGTGCAGCACCAGCCAGGCGGCCTCGTCCCAGGCGCAGGTGGTGCCGTGCCCGTACGACAAGCGCGCCGCTTCAAGGCGGCGCGCAACTTTGGCAACAAAGGGGGCGAGGCTCACAGCGAGCCGATGCGCGAGTCGCTCACCGACCCCATGCGCGAGTTGGTGAAGCTCGAGTCAAAGCGACTGGAGCCAAAGCCGCTGGGGCGCACATCCAGCGTGATGTCGGAGAAGATGGCCTCGTCGCCAGCCACCTCTTCTTCTTGCGGCTGGTTGGGGTTGATGCGACCCGTGGTGTTTTGCAGCCGCCACATGAGGTTGGTGGGCGAGTCGGCATACGCCAGCCCTTCGTCGCGCGTGATGCGGCCAGAGTTGATGAGTTCGGCCAAGTGCTGCTCAAAGGTTTGCGAACCCTCGGCCAGCGCGTTGTCCATCGCCTCTTTGACGCCATTGAAGTCGCTTTTTTCAATCAAATCAGCGACCAGTTTGGTGTTGAACATGATTTCCACCGCAGGCACGCGCTTGCCATCGACAGTGGGAATAAGGCGCTGCGAGACGATGGACTGCAGCGCCGCCGCCAGGTCGCCCAGCAGCGTGGGACGCACTTCCACCGGATAAAACGAAAGAATACGGTTGAGCGCGTTGTAGCTGTTGTTGGCGTGCAGCGTGGCCAGGCACAAGTGGCCGGACTGCGCATAGGCAATGGCGGCTGACATGGTTTCGCGGTCGCGGATTTCGCCAATCAGAATCACGTCTGGGGCTTGGCGCAGGGCGTTTTTCAACCCAATCTGCAGCGCATTGGTATCTGAGCCGACTTCGCGCTGGTTGATGATGGAGCGTTTGTTGGTAAAGGTGTATTCAATCGGGTCTTCAATGGTGAGGATGTGCCCGGTTTTGTTTTCGTTGCGAAAATCAATCATGGACGCCAGCGAGGTGGATTTGCCCGTGCCCGTGGCGCCGACCATGAGCACCAGACCGCGTTTGCGCATCACCAGCTCCTTGAGCGCCTGCGGCAGATTCAATTCTTCAATTGTGGGGATTTTTGCGCTGATATAGCGAATCACAGCGGCATACGTGCCCCGCTGGCGCATGGCAGAAAGGCGAAAATTGCCCACACCCGGCAGCGGAATGGCCATATTCAAGTCGCCAGTTTCTTTCAGCTCTTCAATGCGCTGCGGCGGCACCACGTCCATGAGCAGATTCATCACTGCCTGCGGCGGCAGGATTTGCTCATTGATGGGGTAGTACTGACCTTCAATCTTGATGGTCGCAGGCGCGTGCGCGGACAGATACACGTCTGAGGCGTTTCTCTCTGCCATCAGGTGCAAGATACGATCCATTGCGGTTTGGGGGGCGGCGGCAGGCATGGGCTTGATTTCTCCGGAAAATGAAAAGGGTTGCGGATGCGTTCAGCGGTTAAAACGGTTTGGGTGGTCTTGTCCGGGAAGGCTGAAAAGGATAATCATGACAATGGCGCCGAGCATCGTCGCCAGTTGCAGCAGCATGGCTTTTGTGGGCGGCGGCGGACAGAGCGCAGGAATTTTAGCAATCCGCTTTTCATGGGCAGGCAGCAGAGGGCAGGGCAGGTGGCTGTTTGCGGTCAAAGTGCCTGGTGTGGAAGCACACGTCTCACACGTCTGGCTGTTCTTTTTTTGCGGAACCGATGATGCTGATGACGGGCGCTTCTGCCTGCCCGGAGGGGTGCGGCGCGGCGGATGCTGCGCCTGCTTGCGGCGCAGCATCGGAAGCTGATGCACTTGGGGTCGGAGCGGCAGCGTTTTTTCCTTCTGTGGCAGGTGCTGGGCAAGTCGTCTCCGTTTTGGCCGTGACCTCCGGCTGGCTGGCGGACATGGAGGCAAGAGGGCGCAGCGAAGGTGGCAGCGTGCGGCGTGCCGGACTGCGCCGCCCACGGAACAACGCGGCGCGCGCCAGCAAGATGCTGGTGATGGGCGCTGTGATGGCCAGCAATGCGGCAATGAGGATGAAGCGCCACTGCACCTCGCCATCCACCGCAGCGAAATGCACGATGCACGCCAGGCAGGCGCACCAGGCGCCCAGCGTGTACCCAAGGGCGGGCGGGTGCAGGCGCTGGAAAAAGTCATCCATGCGTGCCAGCGCCCAGGAGGCCGCCAGCACCAGCATGGCACTGGCAATGAGCAGCGCCGCTTCAATGGCTTGCGCCCACAGCGGTGCGTTGTTCATTCAATGACCTCGCCGCGCAGCAGGAACTTGGCCATTGCCGCCGTGCCCACAAAACCAAACAGCGCCACAAGCAGCGCGGCCTCGAAGTACATGCTGCTGCTCGAGCGGATGCCGACAACCAGCACGATGAGCATGGCGATGAGGCTAACGAAGTCCAGCGCCAGCACGCGGTCTTGGGCTGCTGGGCCGCGCAGCACACGCCACAGCGCCAGCAGCGCAGCCAGGGCGTAGATGCACAGGGTGAAAGTGATGGCGCTGGGGAGCAGCAGATTCATCATGGCGCAGGGGCAGGAGGGGCGGGTTGTTCAAAGATGCGCGCCAGCGCGCGCTCATAGCGCGCCTTGTAGCTGGCGATGAGTTCTTCGGCGCCGCCGGCGGGCACGTCCCACACATGCAGCAGCAGTGCGCTGTTGTCGCGCGCAATCTCGCACCACACGGTGCCGGGCACGATGGCCGTGATGATGGCCAGCGCCGCCAGCGCCGAGGGGTCACGCAACTCCAGCGGCACCAGCACAAAGGCGCTGCGCAGCGGGCGGCGCAGCAGCGACACAAACATGGCGGCGTTGGCAGTGAGCACGTCGCACGCTACGCGCCAAATCAGCAGCGCCAGCAGCGCCGGCTGCCTCACGCGCGGGCGCGTGGGGCGCAGCGGCATCAGAATGCGCGGGATGAACAGCGCAAAAACGAGAGCCAGCAACACTTGCCCGGCATCCACGTTGCGGCTCAGCGCCAGCCAGGCGGCAGCCAGCAGGCAGCTGAGCAGCGGTGCGGGCAGCAGGCGGCGCATCATGGCGTGTTCCTTTCGTGTGCAGCGGCGGTGTCAGTGGTGCTGCCGGCTTCGGATGCTTTGGATTGAGGTGGCGGCACTGGGCGCGCTGCGGCCACGGCGCTGATGTAGTCGCCCGGCGCGTGCAAATTGCGCGCCGCAGCGTTGACGTAGCGCATCACCTCATCGGCACGCCACACCAGCACGGCGTTGAGCGCCAGCAGCAAGGCGATGGGGGCGATTTCAATCACGCGCAGACGCGGCGCGGG
>ONTY01000237.1 GCA_900320815.1 uncultured Pseudomonadota bacterium | reverse complement strand
GCAGTTGCGCCAGCGCCGCAGCGTCCAGCTCTGGATAATGTGCCGGCATATACAGCCCGCCGTCGGGCGCCAGCCCTTCCAGCAGGATTTCACAAAAATGGCGCGCCTCGGCGCCGCCGCGCGTGGAAATGTATTTCATCGGAAGAAAAAAAGCTGGAAAAAAAACACCGGGCACGCGGCAGCGACTGCGGCGCTGGCGCGCACCCCCTTTGACGATGCCCTGATGATAGCTATTCAGGCGCGCGCCCTTGGCGCGGGCAATTCATCCACGCCGTTGCTGTCCGCGCATACCGCCCCAGTTGCGCTGTCTGGAATATCAAAAAACGCAATGAAATACAGCCCTTATGTCTTTGGAGGCATGAGGCCACGTCAAGTGCGCCACAACAGCGCCGTTCGTTTTTTCTGGTATACAGCCATTGCCGGCGTATTATGCGGGCAATGGCGTGTTTGCCGCCAGAGTATATGGAGAGGTGGCGGCGCTGGCGCGTTAGTGCGCGCGCCCGGCTTTGGTGACGCTGCGGTGGTAGCTGTCTTGGCGGGTGTCTTGGTGCTGCCAGTCTTCGCGGCGTTCGTCCAGCAGGCCGGCGTAGATGCTGGGGTCAAAATCGTTGTAATTTTCTGGCAATGTCACCAAAACTGGCAGTTCGCTGACGCCATTATCACCAGCGCAGACAGCGTAGCTGCGCTGACTCGTCATAAAGAGCATGGATTTATGTTCCAGGTAGACGGTTTCGTTGGCATATTGGCCAAACAGGCTGTTGATTTCCAGAAAGGCGGCGCGCTGGATTTTTTTGGCTTCTGTCTGGGCGCGCACCAGATTTTGCTCCAGTCGCTGGCGACGGCGCAGAAGGCGGTCAAAAAAGCTCTCGTCCGATTCCAGTTGTTTTTCCAGTGTGGCGATGTTTTCTTTGGCTGCCGCGTAGGTGTCGTTGAATTTTTCAATGACGGCGCGCAGCCCTTCAACAGGGGCTATGGCGGCAGCGGCGTTGGCCTGCCAATCGTCAACGGCGGCTTTGCTGAAGATTTTGCGGCTGCGTTTGATGATGAGTTTGGAATACGCTTGCAGGCGCATCATCATGCGCTCGGCTGCCGGGTCGCCTTGCACGACGGGCTGCAACTGGAAGCTGGCAAAGTCGGCGGTGATTTCGTTCATCAATTGGCGCACGCCGACAAAAAGGTATTTGAAGTCTTCGGCATGGCTGGCTGCGCGGCGAATGCCACGCAGCATGGGTTCGAGAATACCCTGTTGCAGGGCTTTTTCGTGGCTGTGGAGTTTCTGGGCGATGGCCTGAGCCAGGCTGACATTATAGGATTCAAGCGGGCGGAAAAGCGCGGGGCGGATGCGCGTGTCGTAGTGGTCTTCCATGTTTTCCTGCAGTTCCATAATGGCGGTGCTGACCTGATTGGCGATGCTGATGATGCCTTCAACCTGGCTTTTGAAGGCGGCAACGCTGCCGGCATCATCGATCTTGTCTTCGCGAATCATGGCACAGTGGTAGTAAATGAGTTTTTTGACTTCGCCACCATGTTTGACGGTAAGGGTTTCTTCGTTGAGAAAGCGCAGTGCGGAAAACACGTTGATGGTGCTGTCATGCGCGGTGGCAATGGCAAAGATGTATTGCGTAGCGTGGACGATTTCCAGCTGGCGTTGGCCTTGCTCGTGGCTTAGGTAGATGCCGAGCAGCGGATGGCGCATACGACGCAATTGGCGCTGGCGCACGATGTGGAATTTGTAGTCAAGCAGCTGGTGCTTCAAAAAGACTTCGCACAGGAAAGATTTGACGGAGTTGGCGTCGATGCCGTGACGGTTGACGGGGACTTTGAGGCGGGTTTTCTTTTTGATGGCAGCAGCGGCGGCAAAAATAAATTTTTCTTTGAGTGTGCGGCGGCCAAGCAGCAAGTCGACGGCGCCGGCAAGGTCCAGGGAGTTGATTTTTTCAATGGCGTTTTCCAGCAGGCCGGCGATGGCAGGGGCTTCGTCCATGCCTTCGAGCTGGGTGATGGCGGCGACACACCACTCGGCCAGCGGGCGCAGTTTGGGGTGGCATTCGTGCTCCATAAATTGCTGCCAGTCAACGGGGCGGGGTTTGAAGAAGAAGTTGCCGCTTTCCCTGTCCCAGACGATGCCTTTGCCGCGAAGGATTTCGGTGTCGGTTTTGAGGCACCAGTTTTCCGGCATTTCAGAAAAAATTTTCCGCAGCCGCTTTTGCCAGGCGATGTCCAGCTCCGGCTTAATTTGCCCGACAAGCATTTTGTTATAATAGTCTATCCATTCATGGTATGACGCGTTGGCCGTTGGCTTTGTATTCATGAGCTTTCTCCTTGCTGGGGAATATCGAACCGGAACGCGCACCGCATCAAGGCTCGCTTGGCGCGGTAACGGAAAATGCCGAAGGCTCGGTTGCCGGCGCGTCGTCGCGTGCGCTGCGGCGCTTGTCCATGAACATTTTCAGGTAGGCACCGGGGTCAAAATCGTTGTAGTTCTCCGGAAATACGGCCAGCACGGGCAGTTTGTCCAGCCCGTTGCTGCCGGCGCACACGGCGTAGCAGCGCTGGCGTTTCAGGAAGCGCAGGGGTTCACGGTCAAGCGTCAGAATTTCGTCGCGCCACTGCGTGAACAGGCCGATGATTTCCAGGTGCGCGGCGCGGCGGATTTTCTTGATTTCCCGCTGCGTTTCACTCAGGGAGGGGCTTTCGTCCTCCGCTTTTCCGCGCGCAAGCAGGCGGCCAAAGAAGGAATCGCTTTCCTTCGTCTGTTCCTGTTCGTCCTGCTCCGCCTGTTTTTGCATTTTCAGGCTTTGCTTGCCGTATTTCTTGATGATGTCGCGCAGCCCCTTGCGCGGGCCGGCAGCGGCGGCGCTGTTCTCGTCCCAGTTCTGCACGGCTTCCTTGCTGAAAATGCGCGCGCGCCGCTTGACGAGAAGCTGCACATACGCCTGCAAGCGTGCCATTATGCGCTCAGTGTTTGAATCACCCTGCGCCAGCGGCTGCGACTGGAAGCTGGAAAAGTCAGAAATGATTTCGCCCATCAACTGCCGTATGCCGGTAAAAAGGAAATTGAAATCCTCAAAGTTCACACATTCCCGCAAGATGCACTTTTTCAGCGGCAGGAAAATGCCGCTTTCCAGCATGCCATTGTAGTGCATCAGGCGCTGTGCGATGACGTTCTGGGGCGGCACGCCGGGGATGGCAAGCGGCGCGAACAGGATGGGGCGCATACGCATGTCGTAGTGCTCCTCCATGCG
>ONTY01000128.1 GCA_900320815.1 uncultured Pseudomonadota bacterium | reverse complement strand
ACCGCCGGCGAGGGCGGCAGCGTGGATTGCGGCGGCGTGACCGAGGTGGCGCACGGCGGCAGCGTGACCTGCACCGCAGTGCCTGCCGCTGGCTATGAACTAGCCGGCGAGCCAACCGTCAGCGGCACGGCGGCCACCGCGTGCAGCGGCGCAAGCTGCACGCTGACCGCCATCGCCAGCGATGTGACCATCACAGGCACGTTTGCCGCCATAGTGGAGCCGATGCCCATGCACAGCATCATGACCCATGCCTCGCCCCCAGAGGGCGGCACCCTCACCTGCACCCCCACCTCGGTGACGCATGGCGCAGACGTGACCATCACCTGCATGCCCACGGCCAATGCCGGCTACACGTTCGACAGCCTGGCGTTGAGCGGAGGCACCTGCAGCGGCACGACGTGCAGCGCCACGGATGTGGTGCGGGACTTGACGGTGGTTGCCTTGTTCACCGAAATTGCCAGCACGGATACCTCGGATACCAGCACCACCGATACCGACACAAGCGACACCGGCGCCACCACTGTCACCATCACCGTCAAACCCGCCGCGACTGGTGGTGGCAGCGTGACGTGCGACAAGTCCACGGTGGAGCACGGCGGCAGCACCACCTGCACGGCAACGGTTGAGAGCGGCTATACGTTCAGCGACCTGACGCTGGACAGCGGCACCGCCACCATCATCTGCTCAGGGACAAGCTGCACCGTCACTGACATTACCAGCGACGTGGTTTTGCTTGCCACCTTCAGGGCAGCCGCCGTTGCCGGCTCCGCGCAACCCGTGCCCACGCTGGGCGAAGTGGGGCTGCTGCTTTCCGGCCTTGCGCTGGCCGGGGCTGCCGCACCCGCGCTGCGGCGGCGTGAACGCAACGAGCGCGAGCAGCGCAAGCGCGCCTGACGCTTGCCGCGCATGAACAAAACGCCCGCATCCTGCGGGCGTTTTTTATATATACCCCATTGAAAATATGTGTGGTCGCCGGCTTCATAAGCCGGTGAGCATGTGATACACCGCCAAAACACACCAACATGTGTAGGGGCGCCCCTTGTGGGCGCCCGTGCCGGCAAGCAAACGTACAAAGGGCGACCACAAGGGTCGCCCCTACATACTGGTGATATTTTTTCGCGATTGCCGGCAACATGAGCCGGCGATGAAGCAATACCCATGCAGTTGCGCTATGCCTTCTTTTCCCTGCATGGGGCGCGGAAAAAGCGCCGCGCGGCATCCGGGCGCATCATGCTTGCCATGAGTGCATCAGAAACAACAAACGACGCAGCGCAGCCCTCCATTGCCCTCATCCGCATCCGTGGCGCGCGCCAGCACACGCTGAAAAATCTTGACCTTGACTTGCGCTGCGGCGAGCTGACGGTGCTCACCGGCCCGAGCGGTGCGGGCAAGTCGTCGCTGGCGTTTGACACGCTCTACGCCGAGGGGCAGCGGCGCTATGTGGAAACATTCAGCGCCTACGCGCGCCAGTTTCTGGAGCGCATGGACCGCCCCGCCGTGGACAGCGTGGACGGCGTGCCGCCCGCCATTGCCATCAGCCAAGGCAACCCGGTGCGTTCCTCACGCTCGTCGGTGGGCACGATGACCGAGCTGGCCGACCATTTCAAGCTGCTGTTTGCGCGCGCGGCGCAGCTTTTTGATGCCGAGACTGCGCTGCCCGTGCGCGCCGAGAGCGCCGCCAGCATCCATGCCGAACTGCTGCGCCGCAGCAAGGAGGCGGGCGAGCCGCGCCTTGTCGTGACCTTTGCCGTGACGCTGCCAGCCAAGGCCACAGAGGACGAGGTGCAGCAGTGGCTGTCGGCCAGCGGCTTTACGCGCGTGCAGGCGCGCCGCAAGACGGCGGGCGGCGCGGTGCTGGACGTGGTGGCCGACCGCTTCCGCATCGCCCGCGTGGAGCGCGCGCGCGCCGTGGAAGCTATTGAGGTGGCGCTGCGGCGCGGCGGCGGGCAGATGGCGGTCTACGCGCTTGCCGAAGAAGGCGAGGCGGACGTCTGGCGCTTTTCCAGCGCGCTGCATTGCCCGGAGAGCGGGCGCAGCTACCAGCCGCCCATTCCGGCGCTGTTTTCCTTCAATTCGCCCGTGGGCGCGTGCCCGGTGTGCCGGGGCTTTGGGCGCGTGATAGGCGTGGACTGGGGGCTGGTGGTGCCCGACGAGCGCCTGACGCTGCGCCAAGGCGCGCTCAAACCCATCCAGACCCCGGCGTGGCGCGAGTGCCAGCGCGACCTGCTGCGCCACGCCAAGGCAGCGGGCGTGGACGTGGACCGCCCCTGGATGCTGCTGCCGCAAGAACAGCGCCGCTGGGTGCTGGAGGGCGATGCGGCGTTTGCCGCTTCGGGCGATTGGCAGCAGCACTGGTACGGGATGCGTTCCTTCTTTCACTATCTGGAAAGCAAGGCGTACAAGATGCACATCCGCGTGCTGCTGTCGCGCTACCGCAGCTACACCGAGTGCCCCGAGTGCCACGGCGCGCGCCTGCGCGGGGAGGCGCTGCTCTGGCGCGTGGGCAGCAAGGCGGATGCGGATGCCGTGCTGCCGCCCGCCGGGCGCTTCATGCCGCCCGGCGCGGCGTGGGGGCAGGCGCAGCTTGAGAGCCTGCCCGGGCTGAATCTGCACGATGTGATGCGCCTGCCGATTTCGCGCCTGCGCGACTGGGTGCAGCGCCAGCAGGCGGCCTTGCCGCAGGACAGCAGCGGCGACAGCGCCGAGACGGCAGCGCAGCGCCTGGTGCTGACGGAAATTGCCGCGCGTCTTGACTATCTGGTGCAGGCCGGGCTGGGCTATCTCACACTCGACCGCCAAAGCCGCACGCTGTCGGGCGGCGAGGTGCAGCGCATCAACCTGACCACGGCGCTTGGCTCCTCGCTCACCAGCACGCTCTTTGTGCTCGATGAGCCAAGCGGCGGGCTGCACCCGCGCGACGTGGCGCGCGTTACGGGCGCCATGCAGCGGCTGCGCGATGCGGGCAACACGCTCGTCGTCGTGGAGCACGACGCCGCCGTGATTCGCGCCGCCGACCGCGTGCTGGACTTCGGCCCAGGCCCCGGCGAAGCGGGCGGGCGCATCGTTTTTGACGGCTCGCCTGCGCAGCTTGAGGGCGCCGCCACGCTCACGGGCGACTACATCAGTGGGCGGCGGCGTGTTGCCAGCGCGCCGCCGCTGCCCGTGGATAAAAAAACGCCGCTGCTCACGTTGCGCGGCGTGCGCGCGCACAACCTGAAAGGTGTGGACGTGTCGTTTCCCTTGCAGCGCCTCGTGGCCGTGGCGGGCGTGAGCGGTTCGGGCAAATCCACGCTCATTGGCGACGTGCTCGCGCCCGCGCTGCAGCGGCACTTTGGCGAGGGCGGCGTGGCAGCAGGCGCGCACGACGCACTGGAGGGCGCGGCGCAACTCGCTGGCGTGGTGCTGGTGGACCAGAGCGCCATCGGGCGCACGGCGCGCTCCAACCCCGCCAGCTACGTGGGCGCGTGGGACGCCATCCGGCGGCTGTTTGCCGCTGCGCCCCTAGCGCACCAGCGCGGGTGGACGGCGGCCAAGTTCAGCTTCAACTCCGGCGACGGGCGCTGCCCGGTGTGCGGCGGCACGGGGTTTGAGCATCTGGAGATGCAGTTTTTGAGCGATGTCTACCTGCGCTGCCCGGAATGCGACGGGCGGCGCTGGCGTGATGAAGTGCTGGAAGTGGCCATAGAGCGCGCGGGGCGGCGCCTGAACGTGGCGGATGTGCTGGCGCTCACCGCTGACGAGGCGGCGCAGCTTTTCGCCGAAGACTGGGAGGTGCTGCACGCCGTGCAGCCGCTGCTGGACGTGGGTCTCGGCTACCTGCGCCTGGGGCAGAGCGTGCCTACGCTCTCGGGCGGCGAGGCGCAGCGGCTGAAACTCGCCGGCCATCTGGCGGATGCCGCGCGGCGCAGCAGCGCCAAGGGCAAAAAGAAAAGCGCTGGCGGAGGCGAAGGCGGGCTGCTCTTTCTGCTCGATGAGCCAAGCAGCGGCCTGCATCCGCACGACATCGCGCACCTCATGGGCGCACTGCGGCGGCTGCTGGCGGCGGGGCACTCCGCCATCGTCATTGAGCACAACTTGGACGTGATGGCCGCCTGCGACTGGCTCATTGACCTGGGGCCGGACGGCGGCGACGCCGGCGGGCAGCTTGTGGCGCAGGGCGCACCGCGCGCCGTGGCGCGCACGGCGACGCACACAGGAAAAGCGCTGCGCGACTACTTTGCCGCGCTGGACGCGCCGGCGCCCCGGGCGCAGGGCGTGCGGGAAGAGCGCGCGCTGTACAAAAGTGAGCGCACTGCCGGCAGAAAAAGCCGGCAAGCCCAAGTTTTTATTCAGAAAAACATTGAAGTGGAGCGCGCGCGCGAACACAACCTGCGCGCCTTGAGCGTCGCCATCCCGCACGGCGGGGTGAACGTGGTCACGGGCGTGAGCGGCTCGGGCAAGTCCACGCTGGCGTTTGACATCATTTTTGGCGAAGGGCAGCGGCGCTATCTGGAAAGCCTGAACGCCTATGCGCGCGCCGTGGTGCAGCCGCCCGCGCGCCCGGACGTGGACGCCGTGCGCGGCATCGCGCCCACGGTGGCCATTGAGCAGCGCACCACGCGCGGCGGGCGCAAATCCACCGTGGGCACCGCCACGGAAATCTGGCACTTTTTGCGGCTGCTGTTCGTCAAACTCGGCGTGCAGCACTGCATTCACGACGGCGCGCCCGTGCAGCCGCAAACGCCCGCGCAGATGGCGGCGCGCATCAGCGCACGCTATGCCGGCCAGCGCATCACGCTGCTGGCGCCGCTCGTGGTGGCGCGCAAGGGCATTTACACCGAGCTTGCCGAGTGGGCGAAGGCGCGCGGCTTTGCACACCTGCGCGTGGACGGCGAGATGCTGCCCACGGACGGCTTTCCCAAGATTGCGCGCTACAAGGAGCACACCATTGAGTTGCCCGTGGCCAGCCTGAAGGTGGGCAGGCGCAGCGAGGCGGCATTGCGCCAGGCGATTGAGGCGGCGCTGGAGCACGGTCACGGCGCGCTGCACGTGCTGCCGGAGGTGCAGGAGGAGGAGGCGCAGCGCGTGGAAGTGTTTTCCAGCCGGCGCGCGTGCCCGGTGTGCGCCACGGGCTACGCGGAACTGGACCCGCGCCTGTTCAGCTACAACAGCCGCCACGGGTGGTGCCCGGAGTGCGTGGGCACGGGGCTGAAATTGACGCGCGCGCAGCGCCGCGCGCTGGATGATTCTGTGGCCGGGCGCGACGAGGGCGGGCGCGAGCGCAGCTTCGCGGAAGCGGATGCGCCGGCGTGCGGCGGCACGCGCCTGAACGCAGCGGCGCGCGCCGTGCGCCTGCATGAGGTGCCGACCTTGCCGGGGCAGACGGCAGAGGGCGTGGCGATTCACGAACTCGCGCGCGCCCCGGTGCAGGACGTGCTGGCGTGGTTCGAGGGGCTGCAGCTTGAAGGGCGCGCCGCTGCCGTGGCGCGCGAGTTGTTGCCGGAAATCACGGGGCGGCTGCGCTTTCTGCAGCGCGTGGGGCTGGGGTACCTCACGCTGGAGCGCGGCGCGCCCACGCTCTCAGGCGGTGAGGCGCAGCGTATCCGCCTCGCCGCCCAGTTTGGCAGCACGCTGCAGGGCGTGTGCTACGTGCTCGATGAACCCACCATCGGGCTGCACGCGCGCGATAGGGGCGTGCTGCTGGACGCGCTGCACGGGCTGGCGCAGCGCGGCAACACGCTGCTCGTCGTGGAGCACGACATGGAAACCATACGCAGCGCCTCGCACCTCATTGACATCGGCCCAGGCGCCGGCGTGCATGGCGGGCGGCTGGTGGCGCAGGGCAGCGTGCAGGACGTGGCCGCCGCCAGCGAATCGGCCACTGGGCGCTACCTGCTGCACGCCATGCAGCACCCGCAGCACGCGCGCCGCGCCGTGGGCGAGGCACCACCCGCCGTGTCCGTGACGGGCGGCAGCGGCTGGCTGCATGTGCAGGGCGCCAGCCTGCACAACCTGCGGGACATTGACGTGGCGCTGCCCTTGAGGCGGCTGGTGGCGATTACGGGCGTGAGCGGCTCGGGCAAGTCCACCTTTGCGCGCGAAGTGCTGCTGGCCGGGCTGCAGCGTTTGCTTGGTGGCAGCAGCAAAAAGAAGCTCCCCGGCTGCCGCGCCATCAGCGGTTTTGCCCAGATTGAGCGCGTGCTGGAAGTGGACCAGACGCCCATCGGCAAAACGCCGCGCTCCTGCCCCGCCACCTACATCGGCTTCTGGAGCGAAGTGCGGCAGCTTTTCGCGCAGACGCAGCACGCGCAGGAAAGGGGCTGGGAGGCCGCGCGCTTTTCCTTCAACACCGGCGCCGGGCGCTGCCCGGTGTGCGAGGGGCAGGGGATGCGCACCGTGGAAATGGCGTTTTTGCCCGATGTGAAAGTGCCCTGCGAAGCCTGCGGCGGGCAGCGCTTTGGCAGCGACACGCTGGCGGCCACATGGCGCGGGCGCAATATCGGCGAAGTGCTGCAGATGCAGGTGGACGAGGCGCTGGAGTTTTTCGCCGCGCGTCCGTCCATTGCGCACGCGCTGCAGCTGCTGCACGACGTGGGGCTTGGCTACCTCACGCTCGGCCAGCCCAGCCCCACGCTTTCGGGCGGCGAGGCGCAGCGCATCAAGCTGGTCTCGGAACTCGTCAAGGTGCGTGACGATGTGGGCAAACGCGGGCGCCGCGTGCCGCCCACGCTCTACGTGCTGGATGAGCCAACCGTGGGGCTGCACATGCAGGATGCGGAAAAACTCATCGCCGTGCTGCACCGCCTGGTGGACGCCGGGCACAGCGTCGTCGTCATAGAGCACGACCTTGATTTGATTGCCGAGGCCGACTGGGTCATAGACCTGGGGCCGGAGGGCGGCGCGGGCGGCGGGCGGCTGGCGGCGTGCGGCACGCCGGAGGACGTGGCGCGCAGCGGCACATATACCGGGCGTGCATTGGTGCAGGTGCTGGGTGGCGC
>ONTY01000126.1 GCA_900320815.1 uncultured Pseudomonadota bacterium | reverse complement strand
AACAAGAAAAAACACAATTTGATCCATCTAGAATCTGTGTAACAAGTTCACCTTCTTGATCTCTATAAGATATCCCATTCTCCTCTATAACTTGTTGAGCGCGAGGCAGAAGATCGTTCCATATCATCGGTAATATTTCCTTGATGATTTGCTCCTCTTCGGCGGTGATAGGGGCTCCAGCATCTCCGTCGATACAGCATTGTCCAAGACAAGATTCTAAATCGCAGCAGAAAAAACGTTCCACCACGTCAAGTGTAACAAGTGTGTTATCGTCAATTAGAAACATTATATACTATTGAATGAGCTTAGACAATGCGTGCTCAAGATCAGTACTAGAGAGTTTTAGATGCATCTCACCACGATAGGCATAGGAGATATTACCAGTCTCCTCGCTCACAACTACAGCAATTGCATCAGAAGCCTGCGAAATACCAAGAGCCGAACGGTGTCTAAGTCCAAGATACTTAGGCAAACTCGTGTCGTGCGACACAGGAAGGATACATCCTGCCGACTTTATCTTACCATTGTCGATAATGACTGCTCCATCGTGTAGAGGACTATTCTTGAAGAAAATGTTCTCAAGCAGACGGTTATTAACCTCAGCATCAATAATATCACCCGAACGCTCATAATCCTCTAACGAGAAATTCTGCTTAATAACAATCAGAGCACCAGTCTTGGACTTCGACAAACTCATGCAAGCATAAACAATAGGCATAATCCACTTTTTACGTTCACCCTTGCCACTACTTCCTTGCCACAGGCGTGCAATAGATTTCCACCCTCGCTTTGAGCCTAACTCAGTAAGGAATCGCTTAATTTGATCTTGGAAAATGATGATAAGAATAAATATACCACTATCGATTATACGGTCCATGATAGTCCCCAAGAGCTTCATGTCAAGCAACTTATCAACAATCACCCAAGCCACGATAAAAGCAAAGACTCCAACAAAGATGTTTAGAGCTCCACTCTCTTTCATGGTGCGGTAGATGGTTGCAGCCTCCTGGATTTTGGCGCGCGAGGGCTGGCGGCGCACGGAGGTGTAGCCGGTGATTTTGCCGCCGCGCACATTGGGGACGATGGTGGCGTAGCCCCAGTAATAGCCGCCGTCTTTGCGCAGGTTTTTGACGTAGCCGCGCCATTTTTTGCCGGCGCGTATGTCGTCCCACAAACCTTTGAAGGCGGCTTGCGGCATGTCGGGGTGGCGGACGATGCTTTGCGGGGCGCCAATGATTTCTTCGCGTGCCCAGCCGCTCATGTACACAAAAGCGTCGTTGGCGTGGGTGATAATGCCTTCCAGGTCGGTGCGGCTGATAATGAGGTAGCCGTCAGGAAACTGGGTTTCCTGGGCGGTGGTGTAAATGGTGCGGGCGGAGCCGCCATAATATCGTTGCACGTGGGCTTCGTGGGAGATTTTGGGCACGGGCATGGAGGGCAGATGGATACTCATTTCCAGCTTCCTTTTTTGGGAGAAAAAGGGGAAAAACCGGAGGCAGATTTTCCACAGTGTAGGGTGCAGGTGGGCAGCTTGCCGCAGCCCGCTGCCGTGCCTTTAAAGAAGCTGACGCTGGCGGGTGCCGCAGGCGCCGCAGTCGCTGCGCTGGTGGATGCGGACTTGGATGAACTCGGTGCGGCGCAGGTCAATGAGCAGCAGTCGCCCGGTCAGCGGGGTGCCACAGCCGCACAGCAGTTTGATGGCTTCGGCAGCTTGCAGCGAGCCGGTGAGGCCGACAAGGGGGGCAAGGACGCCCATTGTGGCGCAGCGTGCGTCTGGGCTGGACTGTGTTGTGGGGGGAAAAACGCAGGCGTAGCAGGGGCTGTCACTGCGGCGCAGGTCGTAGACGCTGACTTGCCCGGCAAAGCCGCTGGCGGCGCCAGAAATCAGCGGCTTGCGCAGCGCGACGCAGACGCGGTTGAGCATGTGGCGGGTGGCGAAGTTGTCGCTGCAGTCCAGCACCACGTCGGCGTCCCCGGCGAGTTCACGCAGCAGCTCTTCGTTGGCGCGGCGGGCGATGGCACGCACCTCAACGCCCGGGTTGAGGGCGGCAACGGCTGCGCGTGCCGAGGCGGCCTTGGGCTGACCGACGCGCGCTTCGGTGTGCATGATTTGGCGCTGGAGGTTGCTCAGGTCAACCATGTCGTCGTCAATGACGGTGATGCGTCCGACGCCGGCGCTGCCCAGATACAGCGCCACGGGCGAGCCAAGGCCGCCGGCGCCGAGTACGAGGGCGTGTGCGGCAAGCAGCTTTTCCTGGCCTTCGACGCCGATGTCGTCAAGCAGCAGGTGGCGCGAATAGCGCAGCAGTTGCTGGTCGTCCATGTGCGGATTGCCTCCCTATGGAAGGGGTCTGGCGCGCGCTGCGTTCAGTTGCCGCTTGTTTTGTCGGCATCTGCGGCGTTCGAGTTGCTGCGCTCGGCAAGCGTTTTGCTCACTTTGACGGGCTGGCCTTTGAGCTGCGCGAGCGCCTGCTGCAGCGGAAAGTCTTTGTCGCTGCCGTATTCAGGGGCACGGCGCTCGGCGGCGGGTTTTTTGGCTTCTTCTTCCAGACGCTTCAAGGCGGCTTCGCGTTCTTTTTCAATGTCTGGGTCAGGCGCCTGCTCGGCGGCGCCGGCGAGGTGCTTTTCCAGGTCGCTTTCGCGTGTGCGAAAGGCGGCGTAGGGGCTGCCTTCGGCGGTGTCGTCGACCATGATGTCGGGCACGATGCCGCGTGCCTGGATGCTGCGCCCGCTTGGGGTGTAGTAGCGCGCGGTGGTGATTTTCAGCGCCGTGTCGGGGCCGAGTGGGCGCACGGTTTGCACCGAGCCTTTGCCAAAGGTTTGGCTGCCCATGACGGTGGCGCGTCTGTGGTCTTGCAGCGCGCCGGCGACGATTTCGCTGGCTGACGCCGAGCCTTCGTTGACCAGCACCACCATTGGCACGGTTTTTACGGCGGCAGGCAGGGCGCGCAGTGGGTCTGAGCCGCCACGGCGCGCGTAGTCCGCAGGACGCGCCTTGTAGACAGCTTTGCTGTCTTCAATTTGTCCGTCGGTGGAGACGACAGTAACGCCGCTGGGCAAAAACGCCGCCGAGATGCCAATGGCGGCATCGAGCAGCCCGCCGGGGTCGTTGCGCAAGTCCAGCACCAGGC
This sequence comes from uncultured Pseudomonadota bacterium, assembly GCA_900320815.1. Classification (GTDB taxonomy): domain Bacteria; phylum Pseudomonadota; class Gammaproteobacteria; order Burkholderiales; family Burkholderiaceae_C; genus Ottowia. The sequence continues at coordinate 2,298 of ONTY01000126.1, read as the reverse complement.
CGCGCAGGCGCGGCTCTTGCTGGTACATCTCGCGCAGCTTGGCGACGAAGTCCTCCACGGTGCGCTCCTGAAATTGCGACAGACGCAGCCAGGCGTAGCCCGGCTCCACCACGCGCCCTTTCACGGAGCGCGTGCGGATGAGTTCGCGCACGATGGTGACGGTGAAGGTGCGGTTGTTTTCGTCCGGGCGCATGACGGTGAGGGTGACGCGCGTGTTTGGCTGCCCGCGCATGCGCTTGACGGCGGCGTCCAGCGACATGCCACGCACGGCGGTGGAGTCAATGCGGGTAATCAGGTCGCCGGGTTTGAGGCCGGCGCGATCTGCCGGGGTGCCTTCAATAGGCGAGACGATGCGAATCAGCCCGTCTTCCTGCGTGATTTCAATACCCACGCCAACAAAACGCCCGCTGGTGCCTTCGCGAAACTCTTTGTAGGCTTTTTTGTCAAAATACTGCGAGTGCGGGTCGAGACTGCCCACCATGCCGGCAATGGCGTCGGTGATGAGTTTTCTCTCGTCCACTGGTTCGACATATTCCGACTTAATCATGCCGAACACGCGCGCGAGTTGTTGCAGCTCTTCCAGCGGCAGCGGCGAGGTGGCGGAGCGCGCCAGCGGTTGCAACGAAATGGTGGCAAGCGCGCCAGCCAGCGCACCGGCGCCCAGCCAGGAGGCGATTTTCAATTTCTGTGTCATGGCAAAAAGTGCGACGTGCCCGAAACGGGGGGAAAAGGTGCGGGCGCGCCGGCGGTGTTCCTATGTTTGGATTTATAATATATGGGTGAAGGGTTCAGGAAAAAAGCGCCGCTTAGGCTTTGCCTTGCGCCGCGACGGCGGCGGCAGCGCGTTCGGCAGCGGCAGCGTCCCCAAGGTAGTAGTGGCGCAGCGGCTGCAAATCGTCGCCGAGTTCGTAGACCAGTGGGATGCCGTTGGGGATATTGAGGCCAACAATATCTGTGTCCGAGATGCCGTCAAGATATTTGACCAGGGCGCGCATGGAATTGCCGTGCGCTGCGATGAGCACGCGCTGGCCACCTTTGATGAGGGGCGCCAGCGTTTCGTGCCAAAAAGGCAACACTCGCGCCACAGTGTCTTTCAGGCATTCGGAGAGCGGCACCTGCTCGGCCACAAGCGCGGCGTAGCGTGCGTCGCCCCGCTCGCAGCGCGGATCATCAGGCGCCAGGGCGGGAGGCGGCACGTCGTAGCTGCGGCGCCAGGCGAGCACTTGCGCGTCGCCGTATTGGCGTGCCATTTCCGCCTTGTTCAGCCCCTGCAGCGCGCCGTAGTGGCGCTCATTCAGGCGCCAGCTTTTGATGCTTGGCAGCCACAACATGCCCAACTCCTCCAGCGCCAGGTGCAGTGTGCGGATGGCGCGTGTGAGCACGCTGGTGACGGCGACGTCAAAGCCCCAGCCTCCCTCTTTGAGCAGCCGTCCGGCCTCGCGCGCCTGCTGCTCGCCGGTGGCGGTCAGATCCACGTCGGTCCAGCCGGTGAAGCGGTTTTCAAGGTTCCACGTGGATTCGCCGTGGCGGATGTGGACGAGTTTGTACATAGAGGGGAGGCCAGAAGGGGCAGGGAAGGGGGAGCGAATGGCGCTTTGAGCACGTAAGAAACCGCGCATTTTAGAATCCCGCCGCCGAAGCGCGCGGCACACTGCGCGCAGGCGCACCAAGAAAATTGAGGACAAAACACTGTGGAATTCATTGCATCCAACTGGCTGTGGCTGCTGCTGGCGCTCATCTCCGGCGGCATGTTGCTGGCGCCAGGTATGAGGAATGTGGGCATCAGCTGCACGCAGGCTGTGCAGCTGATTAATCATGAAAAAGCCGTCGTTGTTGACGTGTGTGGCGCCGAGGAATACGCCGCCGGGCACATTATCGGCGCCAAAAACATTGCGCTCGATGAGTTTGAAGGCAAGCTGCCCGGCGCGGTGAAAAACAAAAAGCTGCCGCTGATTTTGGTGTGTGCCAGCGGCTCGCGCGCCGCACGTGCCGCAGCCATCGCGCAAAAACTTGGCTACGAAAACGTGCAAACGCTCGCGGGCGGCCTGCAAAGCTGGCGCGAGGCCAATTTGCCCGTGGAGCGCAGCGCGCCGCCAGCGGCCTGATGTTTTTTGCCGGTTCAGTTTCCCCTTTCTCTATTTTCCCAACCTTTCGTGCTTTTTACAAGGAGACGCACCATGCAGCACGTCAAAATCTACACCACTGGTACCTGCCCGTATTGCAAAAAGGCTAAAAAACTGCTTGCCGAGCGCGGCGTGCAGGAGCTGGAATAAATCCGCGTTGACGAAGACCCGAAGC
>ONTY01000125.1 GCA_900320815.1 uncultured Pseudomonadota bacterium | reverse complement strand
CTGCTGCTGCTTTTGAGCCGCCGGGCGTGCCCGGCGGCGAGGCGCTGCCGCAGATATTTTGAGGCAGGAAACACGCGCCATGCCATCCATACCCTCGACCTCAGCGCCCTTTGCCGGGCTGGGGCGTCTGCGCGCTGGCGGCAGCGAGCCGATGAGTAGCATCAACGTCACGCCGCTGGTGGATGTGATGCTGGTGCTGCTGGTCATCTTCATCATCACGGCGCCGCTGCTGGCGCGCAGCATCCGGCTGGACTTGCCCGAGAGCGCCGCTGCAGCCCCCGGTGATGTGCCGGCAGCAGTGCATGTTGCCGTCAACCGCGAGGGGCAAGTGTTTCTGGACAGCCGCCCCATCACGCTGGAGGCGCTGGGGCAGGCGCTGCAGACAGCAGCCAAAGCCAGCAAAGACACCGAAGTGCAGCTTGCCGCCGACCGCAGCGTGCCCTATGGGCGCGTGGTGGAAGTGATGGGGTTGGCGCAGCAGGCAGGCTTGCAGCGCATCGGTTTTGTGGCCGACACGCCCCCCGGTGCTCCGGCACCATCTACGGCTGAAAAAGCGCCCACCGCGCCACAATCGCCGCCCGCCATGCCCGCGCCGGTGGAAGTGCCGAAATAAACCACCGGTTTTTTTGATAGTGAAACCGCATTGATGCCCGCATGAAACGCGGGCAATATGCTCCAAACACAGTAGCACCATGCACGAACAATACAACCCCGCCGAAGTGGAAGCCGCTGCGCAGGCGCACTGGGACGCCAGCGGCGCCTGGCGCATCCGCGAAGACGCCAGCCGCCCCAAGTACTACGCCTGCTCCATGCTGCCGTACCCCAGCGGCAAGCTGCACATGGGGCACGTGCGCAACTACACCATCAACGACATGCTCACGCGCAGTCTGCGCATGAAGGGCTGGAACGTGCTCATGCCCATGGGCTGGGACGCCTTCGGCCTGCCCGCCGAAAACGCAGCGCTGAAAAACGGCACGCCGCCCGCGCGCTGGACGCGCGAAAACATCGCCTACATGAAGCGGCAAATGCAGTCCATGGGCTTGGCGATTGACTGGAGCCGCGAAATCGCCACCTGCGACCCCAGCTACTACAAGTGGAACCAGTGGCTGTTTTTGAAGATGCTGGAAAAGGGCATCGCCTACCGCAAGACGCAGGTGGTGAACTGGGACCCGGTGGACCAGACCGTGCTCGCCAACGAGCAGGTCATCGATGGGCGCGGCTGGCGCACCGGCGCGCTGGTGGAAAAGCGCGAAATCCCCGGCTACTACCTCAAGATTACGGACTACGCGCAGGAATTGCTGGACGACGTGCAGCTTGGCGGCGAACACGCCAAGCTGGACGGCTGGCCCGAGCGCGTGCGCCTGATGCAGGAAAACTGGCTGGGCCGCAGCGAGGGCGTGCGCTTCGCCTTCACGCACAGCATCTGCGGCGCGGATGGGCAGCCCATTCAGGGCGGGCGCATGTACGTCTTCACCACGCGCGCCGACACCATCATGGGCGTGACCTTCTGCGCTGTGGCGCCCGAACACCCGCTGGCTGAACACGCCGCGCAGGGCAACGCGGAACTTGCCGCCTTTATTGAAAAGTGCAGGCAGGGTGGCACCACGGAAGCGGAACTCGCGCTGCGCGAAAAGGAGGGTATGCCTACGGGTCTCACCGTCACGCATCCGCTCACGGGCGCAGAAGTGCCCCTGTGGGTCGGCAACTATGTGCTGATGAGCTATGGCGACGGCGCCGTGATGGGCGTGCCCGCGCACGACGAGCGCGACTTTGTCTTTGCCAAGAAGTACGGGCTGCCCATCCGCCAGGCTGTCGAGGCGCGCCGCATGGACGACCAGGGGCGCTACCGGGAAGACGCCTTCACCGACGACCACTGGCAGGAGTGGTACGAAAACAAGGAGCACGCCATCTGCATCGTGGCGGGCAACGAGCTGGACGGCCTGCCGCTGCCGCAGGCGATTGACAAGGCCGCTGCGCTGCTCGCCGCCAAGGGGCTGGGTGAAAAGCGCATCACCTGGCGGCTGCGCGACTGGAGCATCAGCCGCCAACGCTACTGGGGCACGCCCATTCCGCTCATCCACTGCGAAAAGTGCGGTGTGCAGCCCGTGCCGGAAAAAGACTTGCCCGTGCTGCTGCCCGAAGACCTGGTGCCCGACGGCAGCGGCAACCCGCTGGTGAAAAGCGAGGCGTTCCATGCCGGCGTGACCTGCCCCAAGTGCGGCTCGGAAGCGCGGCGCGAGACAGACACCATGGACACCTTCGTGGACAGCTCCTGGTACTTCATGCGCTACTGCGACGCGCACGACGATGCGCGCATGGTGGGCGAGGGCAGCGCCTACTGGCTGCCCATGGACCAGTACATCGGCGGCATCGAGCACGCCGTCATGCACCTGCTGTATGCGCGCTTCTGGACCAAAGTCATGCGCGACATGGGGCTGGTGGGCGTGGATGAACCCTTCACGCGCCTGCTCACGCAGGGCATGGTGCTCAACCACGTCTACAGCCGCCGCACGACGCGCGGGGGCAAGGAGTACTTCTGGCCCTCGGACATTGAAACCGTGCTTGACGCCGACGGGCGGCGCACGGGCGCGCGCCTGAACAAGCCCGTGGCCAGCGCCGACGGCGAACTGCCCGCCGGCACGCCCATTGACTACGAGGGCGTGGGCACCATGTCCAAGTCCAAGAACAACGGCGTGGACCCGCAGCACCTCATCGAGCGCTACGGCGCCGACACCGCGCGCCTCTACACCATGTTCGCCTCCCCGCCCGAGGCCACGCTGGAGTGGAGCGACGCGGCGGTGGAGGGGAGCCTTCGCTTCTTGAAGCGCCTCTGGGCGTTTGGCGTCAGGCTCTCCGGCATGGAGGGCGTGGCCGCCAGCCCGTATTTCAAGCGCGAAGCAGACCAAAAAGACGCGGATGTGATGGCCGCGCTGGAACTGCCCGCCGCCGCGCGCGACCTGCGCCGCGAGATTCACGGCGTGCTCGGGCAGGTGGACTACGACTACCAGCGCCTCTCTATCCGGCCACGCCGCACATCGCGCACGCGCTCTGGCGCGAACTGGGCTACGAGGCGGTGTTTGGCGAAATCATCGACGCCCCCTGGCCTGCGGTTGATGAAGCCGCGCTGCGCCGCGAGAGCATCGAACTCATGCTGCAGATCGGCGGCAAGCTGCGCGGGCGCATTGAAGTGCTTGCCGACGCCAGCAAGGAGGCGATTGAACAGGCGGCTCTTGCCAGCGAGGGCTTTGCCAAGCACGGCCAGGGCAAGCAGCCGAAAAAAATCATCATCGTCCCCGGGCGGCTGGTGAACGTCGTGATTTGAAAAGAGGGAGCCGATCCATGCCCACCCGCCGCCGTCTGCTTGTCGCCGCCCTGGCCGCTGCACCGCTGCTTGCCTCTTGTGGCTTTGCGCTGCGCAAAACCCCTGAATTCCACTTCCAGACCATCGCCCTGGCCATGCCCTCCACGGCACTTGGTCAGCAGCTGCGCCGCCAGCTTGAAAACGCCGGCAGCGTGCGCCTGAGCGATAAACCCGCCAAGGCCGAAATCGTTTTTGAGAGCGCCGGCGAGCGGCGCATCAACGAAATCCTCAGTCGCAACACCGATGGCGAAGTGCGCGAGCGCCTGCTTGGCATCGTGATCACCTTCCGCGTGCGCACGGGCAACGGGCGCGAACTGCTGCCCCTCACTGAAATCGAACGCCAGATCGAGCAGAGCTACGACGAAAGCGCCGCCGACTCCAAATGGGAAGAAGCGCAGCTGCTCTACAGCAGCATGCAGTCCGACATCGTGCAGCAAATCATGCGCCAGTTGGCCAACGTGCGCCCCTAAGCTCCCCCACCCGCTCATGCAGCTTGCCGCCCGTCAGCTTGCCGCCGACCTGAAAAAGGGGTTGCGCCCGCTCTACGTGCTGCACGGCGAGGAGGCGCTGCTCATGCAGGAAGCGGGCGATGCCATCCGCGCTGCTGTGCGCGCGGAGGGTGGCGGCGAGGTGGAGCGCAGCGTTTTCACCGCCAGCGGCGCGCACTTTGACTGGGGCGCAGTGCTGGCCGCTGGCGGCACCATGAGCCTGTTTGGCGCGCGCCAGTTCATCGAAATCCACCTCCCCACTGGACGCCCCGGCAAAAACGGCGCCGCCGCGCTGCAGTCCATCGCCCGCGCCGCTGCGCAGCAGGGCGAAGGTGGCGCCATCACCCTCATCACCCTGCCGCGCGTGGACCGCGCCACGCGCGACGCCGTGTGGTGCCGTGCGCTGTTTGACGCTGGCTGCTGCGTGTCCATTGACGCTGTGCCCCGCGCCGCGCTGCCGCAGTGGATTGCGCAGCGCCTGGCGGCTCAAGGCCAGCGTGTGCCCGCCTGCGAAGAGGGCGAGCGGGCGCTGGTTTTTTTTGCCGACCGCGTGGAAGGCAACCTTCTGGCCGCGCATCAGGAAGTGCTCAAACTGGGGCTGCTGCACCCGCCCGGCGAAATCAGCCTTGCCGCCATTGAAGCTGCCGTGCTTGACGTGGCGCACTATGACGCCTTCCAGCTCTCTGAGGCCGTACTCGGCGGCCAGCGCCAGCGCACGCGTCGCATGATTGACGGCTTGCACGCCGCCGGCGTGAGCGAGGTGCGCGTGCACTGGGTTCTGGCCGAAGACATCCGCGCCCTCGCCCAAGTGCACGGGGCGCTGGCGCGTGGCACCCCACTGCCTGTGGCCATGCGCGAAGCGCGCATCTGGGGCGAGCGCGAGCGCCTCATTGGTCGCGTGGTGCAGCGTCTGGCCGCCCCGCGCCTGGCCGCGCTGCTTGCTGCCGCGCACCAGGTGGACGGCATCTGCAAGGGACTGCCCGCCGAAGGCTGGCCTGCCTCCCCTTGGGCTGCGCTGCAGCGGCTGGCGCAAAGCCTGTGCGGGATGTGTGCAGGGCACTGAACAGTCTCATATACTGGCATAGAAAGCATATCAATACCCGCATATATTGCGGGTAATAGAGATATACCATTTCATTTGAGGCTCTGTTGACGCGGTCTGCCTTCCACGGGCACTTGCAGGGGCAGCCCCTACGGCTTTGTGTATTTGGAAGGCATGACAGGCACGGCCATGCGTACACGCGCGCCTTTTTCGTGTGAAGTAATTCGCACACACATTTTTCATCAGCTGCAAGGAGTCTCTGTGCCCCGTTTCGCTCCTCCCCGTACTATTACCCCTAACTGCATAAGACTGTTTCGCCACCTGCTTTGCTCTGCCGCGCTCTTGGCTGCCGCAGTACCTGCGCACGCGCAGGTGACACTTGAACGGCTGAGTCTGTTTGCCGAGCAGGGCGGCAATACGGCAGCGCACACTGCGGAAGGCGCTGCCGCGTCAGGTGCACCAGACTTTTCTGCCCTTGGCGTGCAGGCCAGCGCCTCGCACAGCGCCGCTGATGGGCAACGCCAGTGGGTGTGGACGCTCAAGAACACCAGTGGCAAGAATCTGGCGGGTGCGCGCATCAGCGCCTTTCTGGACGCCGACATCCAGGCTGCCGAGAACACCTTCTTCAACGAAGCGGTCACGCCAGACGCGGGCGTTGGCACGCAGCCATCCACGGCGACGCAGTTTTATCCGGACAAATGGGAAGCGGGCGAGCCTGGCTACTGGACGGACGACTTGCTGGCACGCAGCGCCGCCGGCGACCTCAAAAACCAAGTGCTGGACGCCGCTGAGGATGCCGCGCTTGCCCTCTCGCTGCCCGTGGGCGACTGGCCAGCGGGCAGGACGCTCACGGTCACAGCCACACTTGCCGAGGACGCCGATGCAGGCGCCGTTCTTGGCCTCGTGCAAAGCGACACAGGCACAGAGAAAAAGCTCCACTTTTCCCTGTTCGCAAAAGTGGATTCCGTTTGCGCCAGCGGCCAGACCCAGCTGGGCGATGGCAGCTGCTGCCCCACCGCCGATGTCAAAGGCGAGGTGTGCTGCCCGGACCCCGGCAAGCTGGACGGCGCAGGCGCCTGCTGCGCCAGCGGCAACGTGGTGGATGGCGTGTGCGACCCTGTTCCGGCACCGACACCTCCCACACCTCAAATACCAGCGTCTGACCCTGTGGCGGTGCCCGCGCTTGGGGCTTCCGGCCTGCTGCTGCTCGCCCTTGGCCTGCCAGCGGCGGCTTGGCGCGCGCGCCGCTGGCAGCTGCTGCCCGCCATCCTCATTGCGCTGCTCGTCTGGCTGCCGGCGGATGATGCGCACGCCACCTTCACCAACGGCGGCTTTGAAACTGGTGACCTCACGGGCTGGGAACACGACTTTGGCCGGAACCCCGATACAACAGGGCTGCAAGGCGAGCAGCCCTATGACCACACCAGTATTGTCATCAACCCTGGCGGCGAAGAAATAGTAGGCGTGGTCGGGCACGAGTTTGACCCGCGTGCTCCGCAGCTTGAACTGCCGCGTTGGGGCGAATACGCCCTGCGCCTCAATGACTATGGGAACAACTACCACATCAACCACGCCACGCAGACCGTCACCATCACCGAGGACGACCGTGACATCAGCGACGGCAAGCTGCATGTGCGCTTCTCGTACGCCGCCGTGCTGGAAGACCCGGAACACCCCGCCCATCAGCAGCCCTACTTCCACGTCCTGCTCGAAGACGTCACGACGGGCGACATCCTCTACGAGGACTTTGCCTACTCCGGCCAGCCCGGGCGCGTCTTCTACACCACGCGCTGGGGCGGTAGCCCGTGGCACTCCACACCCTTCATCGACGTGGACATGCCCGTGCCCGACAGCAGCCTTGGGCACGAAGTGCGGGTGCGCGTGCTCGCTGCCGACTGCGCATTGGGCGGGCATGGCGGCTACGTGTATGTGGACTCCTTCGGCTCGCAGCGTATCCCGCCGCAGAAAATGTGCCTGAACATTGACTTGGCTGCCCGCGCCAAACCCGGCAAGGTGCAACTGACTTGGGTCGACAGCGGCGCCGCGAGCTACGCCATCTACCGCGCCAGCGACTTGCAGGATGGCTCGTGGCGGCGCGTGGCCGAAACCACTTCACGCTGGAGCACTTGGCTGGACACCGACGTGCAGACGGGGCAGACCTACTTCTACAGCGTGCGTCCGCTGGATGCTGACGGCAAAGAACAGTGCACCTCTGTTGCCGTGGCCGCTGTGCCCCCGCCTGAATGGGCGCCCGGGCAGGCGCTGCAGCACCCGCCGCGTATCACCAGTCAGCCGCAAACCACCGGGAAGATTGGCGAGGCGTGGAACTACAGCATCCAGGCCACCGACCAGGACGGCACGGCGCTCACCTACGAGCTGGCGCAGGCACCTCAAGGCATGACGCTGAACAAGAACCAGCTTGCCTGGGAGCCGAAGGCCAATGGCAACCATCACCTCACCATCGTCGTGCGCAATGGTCACGGGCTGGTTGCCAGCCAAAGCGTCGTCATTGACGTAAGCGATGGTCAGCGCCCCGTTATTGGCGCCCTGCCGCCGGTGAACGTTCCGGCGGGGCTGCCTTTCAATCACAACCTTGAAGCCAGCAGTCCGGACGGTAAGCGCCTTGTCTACAGCATCTCCAGTCAGGCCGTGGGGATGAGCATCGACGAGTACGGGAACATCACCTGGAGCGACCCGCAGACAGGTACCTACCCCTACACCATCGTCGTCGCCGACGAGCGCGGGCTGCGCACCGAGTACCAGGGCACATTTATCGTCCCCGTACCCGTTCCCCCGCAGTTCACCAGCACGCCGCCCGCGCAGGGCAGAGTGGGGCAGGAATACACCTACCCAGCCCAGGCGACCGACCCCAAAGGTGGCAGCATCACCTACCGCCTCCTCAAAAACCCCAACTACGGCAGCAGCAGCGTGGACAAGGACAGCGGCCTAGTGACGTGGAAGCCTACGCGCATCGGCACCTACACCTTTGAACTGGAAGCCATCTCCATGTCCACAGGTGGACGCGCCAGGCAAGACTGGACGGTGGAAGTGACACCCGGCCTCAAGTCGCCCGTCATCACCTCCACGCCGCCGGCCACCGTCAACGTGGGCGAAACCTACACCTACTACCCCAGCGCCAGCGACCCCGATGGTGACCAACTGAGCTACACGCTGGTCAAAGCGCCCGACGGCGCCAGTCTGGGTGGCTGGTACTCTACGTACGTCTCGTGGGCGCCCACGCAGTCTGGCGTGTATGACTTTGCCCTCACCGTCACCGACGGCGAGCGCACCGATACGCAAAGCTGGAGCGTCACTGTCAACGGGGTGCCGACCATCACCAGCGAGCCAGCGACCAGTGCCAAAGTGGGCACCACCTATGTCTATGAGCTTGCGGCCACGGACCCCGAAGGCGACCCGCTGACCTACGAGCTGAATGACTACTACAACGCAGGCGCCGTGCTCAACGGCAACCGTCTGGAATGGACGCCCACGCCCGGGCAGGCGAACGACTACTTCCGCTTCATCGTCACCGTCAGCGATGGCAAGGGCAGCACCAGGCAGGACTGG
>ONTY01000092.1 GCA_900320815.1 uncultured Pseudomonadota bacterium | reverse complement strand
GGTTGGTGCAGGCGGTGGCGGTGAATAGCGCCACGGCGGGGCTGCATCTGGCGCTGGAGGCGCTGGGCATCGGTGCGGGCGATGAAGTCATCGTGCCCTCGCTCACTTTCACGGCCACGGCAGAGGTGGCGCGCTATCTGGGCGCCGATGTGCGGCTGGTGGATGTGGACGCGCGCACGCTGTGCATGGACGCGGCGGCGGTGGAGGCGGCCATCACGCTGCGCACGCGCGCCATCCTGCCCGTGCATTACGGCGGGCTGGCGTGCGACATGGCAGCGCTGCACGCGCTGGCCGGGCGGCACGGCCTGCATGTGGTGGAGGATGCGGCGCACGCGCTGCCGGCGACGAGCGGCGGGCAGCGTATCGGCAGCCTGCCGGGCAGCAGCGCGGCGGTGTTCAGCTTCTATGCGAACAAGACGATGACCACAGGCGAGGGCGGCATGGCGGTGGTGCGCGATGCAAAGCTGGCCGCGCGCATGCGCGTGATGCGGCTGCATGGCATAGACCGCGATGCCTTTGCGCGCTTCACCAGCCGCACGCCGGCGTGGTACTACGAGGTGGTGGCGCCCGGCTTCAAATACAACATGACGGATGTGGCCGCCGCCCTTGGGCGCGTGCAGTTGCAGCGCGTGGAAGTGATGGCGCAGCGGCGCGCGCAGCTTGCGGCGCGCTATCTGGAGGAGCTGCGGGATTTGCCGCTCACGCTGCCCGCAGCGGCGCCGGCGGGCGAGGCGCACGCCTGGCACCTGTTTGTGGTGCGCCTGACGGACGAGGCGCGCACCACGCGCGATGACTTGATTGAGGCGCTGGCGCGACGCGGTGTGGGTTGCAGCGTGCATTACGTGCCGCTGCACCGCCAGCCCTATTGGCGCGACCGCTACGCGCTGCGCTCCGAGCAGTTTCCGCAGGCGGATGCGGCGTGGCAGCGCATGGTGAGCATTCCGCTGTTTTCCGCCATGAGCGATGAAGAGCAGGGGCGCGTGATTGCCGCGCTGCGCGCGGAGCTGGGGTGAGGGCGGCAGCGCATTTGACCGCAGCGCAGCAGCGCCGCTGCATGGGCTGGAGTGCGCGCGCCTGGCTGCGCGTGTGGCGCGGGGTGCTGCGGGGCATGGACGAGGCAGGGCAGGGCGACTGGCGCTGTGATGCCGCGCTGGAAGTGGGTGCGGGCGTGCATTCCGCGCTCGCGCCGCTGCTGCTGGAGCGCGCGCAGCGCGTGGAGTGCTCGGCGCTGGACGCCGCCACGCTGCCCGTGATTGAACAGCGCCACGCCGCAATGCTGGCGCCCGAAGATGCCGCGCGCATCAGCACCAGCGTGCAGGACGTGCGCGCACTGCGCGGGCGCTGGGACTGCATCGTGATGAAGTCGGTGCTGGGCGGCCTGTTTCGCATGGGCGATGCGGAGGGCGTGGCGCACATGCACGCGCTCATCGCCCACCTGCTGCGCGAAAACCTCGCGCCCGGCGGCTGGCTCATCAGCCTGGACAACGGGCGCGGGGCGCTGGAGCCGCTGTTTGCGCGCTTTGGCGCGCGACGCAACGGCTGGCGCTTTTTTGCGGCGGGCGACTTCCCGCCCGCGCAGGTGGCGTGCGGCTTTGGCGCGCTGGGCGCGTTTTCCGCCGCCACGCGCCTTGGTGCCGTGGGGCACGCCGTGGACGATGCGCTGTATGCGGCGGACTGCGCGCTTTCTCCCCTCGTGCAGCGGCATGCTGTGTGGGGGCACGGCTGGAAGGCGGGTGTGGAATGATGAAAAACGATGGGTATCAAGTCATTGTCGCTATAACTTGCCGGCAAGCATATGAAATAACGATTGGTATAGGGTTGCAGCATGGACGCAAAGCGCCTGTTTGACCTCGCCCTGTGCCTGCTGGCGCTGCCGCTGGTGCTGCCGCTGCTGGCGCTGCTGGCGCTGTGGGTGCGGCTGGACTCAAGGGGGCCGGCGCTGTTTGTGCAGCAGCGCGTGGGGCGCGGCGGGCGGCCGTTTCACATTCACAAGCTGCGCACGATGGCGGTGGACAGCGACGGCGCCCTTGCACACGGCGCAGGCGATGCGCGCATCACGCGCGCGGGGCGCTGGCTGCGGCGCAGCAAGCTGGACGAGTTGCCGCAGCTTTTTGACGTGCTTGCCGGGCACATGAGTCTGGTGGGGCCGCGCCCGGAACTGCTGCGCTACGTGGCGCTGTATCCGGAGGAAGTGCGCCGCGCCGTGCTGAGCGTGCGCCCGGGCATCACGGACCGCGCCGCCATTGCGTTTCGCGACGAAGAAGAACTGCTGGCCGCCGCCGCCGACCCGGAGCGCGAATATGTGGAGCGCATCCTGCCGCGTAAACAGCAGCTCTACCTGGACTACGTGGCGCAACACAGCGTGGCGGGCGACGTGCGCATCCTGCTGGATACGCTGCGCGCGGTGCTGCGGCGGGGAGGGGCATCCGCGCCCCTCCCAGACAGAAAATAAAGCGACAGGTATCATTTCATTGCCGGCGGAAACTGCCGGCAATGTAGCCTTATTGCAATGGGTATAAGGAACGGAAGGGCGCTGCCTGCTTTTTGTGGCGGTGAGCCGCTCACCTGTCCCCCGCGCGCCACTCGTCGGCGCCTGGGAAATCGTTTCAAAACTATGGGGGCGAGGGCGTTTTGCTCTTGAACATCTGTGCTGCCGAAGGCTTGCGACAGATTTTGAAACGACTCCTTGATGGTTCCTCATAAACATTTCCTCCCTCTCATGCACATCCTCCTCATCTCTGAATGCGAGAAACGCGCCCTCAAAAAAACCCGCGCCGTCCTTGACAGCTACGCCTGCCGCGTCGGCCAACGCACCTGGGCCACGCCCATCACGCAGGAGGCACTCGGCGAGCTGCACGCCGCACTGCGCCGCGTCGCCACAAGGCAAACGGCAGTCGCCTGTTGGCAAAACGAAGCCGGCAAGCGGATGCGCCTGCTCTGGGTTGTCGGCGCGCGCGGCAAGTTCGCCACTGATGGGGCGGTGGCCGTTGGCAGCGCCCGCACGCAGCGTCGCCGCCACGCGCCCCTTGCCCCCTGGTTGCGGCTGGCCAGCCTGCTGGCCGCTGCCGCCGGACTGATGCACGACGTGGGCAAAGCCAGCCAGCACTTCCAGCACAAGCTGCGCGCCGGCACGCTGGACGCTGATGCGGTGCGCCACGAGTGGCTCTCCGTACGCCACATCTTTCGCGGCGACCCACGCCGCAGCCATGCTCCCGCAAGTGCGGCTGAAACGCTGGAATATCTGGTCGGCAGCCATCACAAGCTGTTTGCCGGTTCGCGCAGCAGCACCCGCAGCGGCATTCCTGAACTGTTCGCACGCAACGAGCACGGCGACATTGACATCGCCGCCTCGCACATCCGGCTTCGCTCCGGCACACCACTTGCGCAAGAGTATTGCCACCCCTACGCCGCCCTGCCGCAGGAACTGTGGCTGCAGCTTGAACATCTGCAAACACGCATCACCAGGCTGGCGGATGAAATACCCGCGCCCGCGCACCCCACGCAACTCTGGTGGGCTGTCTGCACCGTGGCGCGCGCCGCACTCATCTTTGCCGACCACACCGTCTCGGCACGCACCGCCCCCATCCCGCCCGGTGAAAAGGAATGCGCCGCCAACACCAAACGGGAAAAAGAAGACGGCAGCCGCTCCCTCAACCAGCCGCTGGCGTGGCACCTGCAGCACGTCAGCAACCTCGCCGCCCACGCCGTGTGGCACATGGGGCACTTTTTGAATCCGGCTGACACTGCGCTCGCCGGCCTTTCCGAAGCATCCTTGGCCGCCATCCTCGCTCCCGCAGAAAGCGGCTCGCGCTTTGACTGGCAAAACCGCGCCGCTGGCGCCCTCACCGCCTGGCGGCAGGCAAACCCCGGCCAGCCCTGCCTTGTGCTCAACCTCGCTGGCACAGGCAGCGGCAAAACACGCATGAACCTACGCGCCGCCTGTCTGCTCTCACTGCGTGAAGCGCCGCGCGTCTCCATCGCCCTCAACCTGCGCAGCCTCACCCTGCAAACCGGGCATGCACTGGAAAAGGGGCTTGGCCTGCAGCGCGCCGACATCGCCACCGTCATCGGCGACGCACTGGCGAAAAAACTCTTTGACGCCGCACAAGAGGAAGATGACGAAGACAACACACCGCCCGACGACGAAATTGAATGCAGCGGTGAAGCCGCGCAGCTGCCCGGCTGGCTGGATCCCTTCCTGCCCACCGGGCGCGAGCGCACTCTGCTCGCCGCGCCGCTGCTCGTGTCTACCATTGACTTTTTGCACGAAGCCGGCAACCCGGGCCGCCAAGGGCACCACGTCAAGGCGCTGCTGCGCCTGATGGGCAGCGACCTCGTACTCGACGAAATTGACGGCTACGACCCCACCGCGCTTGTTGCTGTGCTGCGCCTCGTGCAACTGGCTGCCTTCTTTGGCCGCAACCTCATCTGCTCCTCCGCCACCCTTTCCATGCCCGTCGCCCAGGCGCTGCACGCCGCCTGGATTTCCGGGTGGCACATGCGGCACGCTGCCGAAGGCAAAGAGGCTCCCAGCGGTATCGCCCTCATCGACGATTTGACCGCGCCGCAGGCCTTTGCCGCACCTGACGATGCCTCCGCCTTTGCCGCGCGCTACGGAAAGCGTTTAAGCGCCATCAGCGCCCAACTGCAGCAGCGCCCGCCACACCGCCGCGCCTTTCTGCAAACCGTATCAGAGCCAAACACCGATGCGTTTTTTGATGCAGCCCTGCACGCCGCGCAGCGCCTGCACAGTGAAAACGCTTGGGAAGACGCACGCAGCGGCAAACGCCTTTCCTTCGGCCTGGTGCGCATGGCCAACATCAGCGGCGCCATAGACATGGCGCGCCATTTGGCCAAAGAAATGCCGCACGCACACATCGCCTGTTACCACGCAGGCGACTGGCGCATCAGCCGCTTCCACAAAGAACAGCGTCTGGATTTTTTGCTCACCCGCAAAGGCAATGGCGGCAAAGAAAACGCACACATTCTTGAAGACGCCGAAATCCGCACACTGCTTGAAAAAACGCCAGGCAGCGACGCCCCCTTTATCGTCGTCGCCACACCCGTGGAAGAAATCGGGCGCGACCACGATTTTGACTGGGCAGTAATTGAACCCTCCAGCGCCCAATCTATCGTACAAACCGCCGGGCGCGTCAACCGGCATCGCCTGCTTGATATTGGCTCCGGCTGTAACATCGCTGTTCTGCAATACAACCTGCGCTGCTGTAAAGGGAAAAAAAGTGCATTCATCTGGCCGGGATATGAACCGGAAAAAGGCGTCGCGCAATACAAGCAACACGACCTTGCAGCACTGCTGCCGTGGGAAAATAGTGAATTGCTCATCCACGCTGGCTTGCGCTTTGGCGGCAGCGCCTTTGCAGCAGCAGACGACGCCAGCATCACAAAACAAATTGCGCCGTGGTTTGGCACGCGGCAAATCAATGAAGATGATGATGACGATGATAATAAAAATGGCAGCGAAGGGCTTTTCATCCGCACTCCAATTGACGCCTGGCGCATGAGCGCCCGCCCCTATGAAGCCACACCGCTGCGCGAACGGCAAGGCGCGCAACAACGCTGGCGCATTGTCATGGACAACGATATTCCTCACTATGAACGCTGGGAAGTGGCAGACAGATTTGAAAAGTGGGTGCCAAACGGCGAACGCGACATGGCCATCACACCTGCTGCCCCCAACGCATGGCTGGCGCTTTCGCCGCCAGAGATGCAGCGCCGCTGCGAAACCGCAAGCATTCGCCCTAAAGAAGGAATGCAGGCTGAATTGTCGGCGTACCGCGACGATCAACAATACGAGTATGATATGGGCTTCGGTATCCGGCGCAAGTAAGCTGGAACAGAATTTGAAGACAAAGGAGCACTATGGCAACCAAAACAAAAGAGAAATGGGAAAAAATCCCACCAGAGCAGTATTCTGAAGTGGCGAGTCAACTGGTACATTTCAATGGCAAGACAGTCAACTCCAATGCGCAGCTTGTCGGCATCAGGCTGGTGCGCGATGCCGCACTGGATTTGCCATACCTGTCCCTTCGCACCTTGCTGGCTGACAACCTGACCGTTCCATTGGACTACGCTGGAAACACGGCACCAAAAGACAAGGCGCCGACAGCAACCGTCTTCAAACAAATCAGGTGGCTGCTCAACGGCAATCCTTTGGCTGCACCGGCTAGTGGAGAAGAAAAAGCAGCTATCCACAGTGGACTGGAGGCTGCAAAAAATACAGCTTATCCTGTCGGCACTGAATTTGTTGACCACCGCCTGCGCCAGTTGCTCATTCCCAAAGACGGCGAAACCGGGGGCTATGTCAGCCTGACGCCAATCACATCAAATGGCTTGTGCGCCCTGCTGTTTGACAGTGAAAGCGGTTTGGTCACACGGCACAATGAACAGGCTGACAACACGGCTGACGCACCCGTGCAAAAACTGCGCCAGGCGCAATTCGGCATTGGCGGCTCCAACCCGCAAAATATCGGTGGGCTGGTGCGCTCCATGCAGCAACCCATCATGCTTGGCGCCCCGCGCCAACCCGCCGAACTCAAACAAGCCTTTGCACTTTACTACTCTGGCGTTCGCATCAGCGTCCACCGGCGCGGTACGTTCCAAAATGCCGTGAAAAACTATGTGGCATTCAGGGACAAAGTTTTGCTGAACCCCAAGCCCGGGCACACCATCACGCTGCGCGAGCGTGAACGTGAAGAGCGCCTCATTGCCGCCATTGCCGCCGCCGTGCTTGCCGCAGGCGCCGCAGCGGAAAAGCTGCTGTGGCAATTTGCCGCTGAGCTGCCGCACGAGGTGCGCATTCCAGAAACTGACCCGCCCCAATTTGCCTTGGCCTCGCCCGACCTTCCTTTTGAAATGCGCGCCTTGCTGGACAGCCGCCTACGCAACAAGGAATGGCCGCGTGCAATGTCAGTGCAAACCGTACGCTGGATGCTGGCGCCACAGGGTCGCGAACAAAAACGCCTGCTGCTGCTTGATGGCAGCGCACGCGCCAGCCTTGAAAACATGCTGGAGGAAAACTTCCGATGATGAGCTACCTCGTGTTGCCCCACCTGCGCGTGCAGCAGGCCAACATTTATAACGCCGCATTTCTGATCGGCGGCCCGCCTGTGCTGGCAGCCTGGTTCATGGCGCACGCACTGGGGCGCGAACTGGATATAGCCGACAAGGTGAAATCCATCGCCTTCGTTCTCCACAGCATGACGCCGCTCGGCGAACGCCACTATGGGCGCTTCAACCCGCAACTGCGACGCGGCGCGGCGTATACCTTTGGCGCCAGCAAAAACGGCTCCGATTATTCTTCCAAAAACCGGCAGGCGCTTTCCCTGCAGCCCGTTGCCTGCGCGCATATGGAAGTTTCTCTCGTCATCGGCATCAATAAAGTGCTTGACGACAGCGACATGGATGCAGCCGCCCAGTGGTTGCGCAATGGGCGCATGGCAGGTGGACTTGTCACGGGCATGGACAAGCCGGAGGTTTTTGAAGATTTGGACGATGCCCTGAACAAAGGCATCCGCACCGGCTACCTCGTCATGGACAGGCGTGACCTGATGGAAAGCGGCTCAGGCAACCGCGCTGAAAAATTTGTCGCCGCCCTTGGGCACAAACCAGCCACAGGCGACGGCATGGGCTGGCTCTCCGCCGCCTGCCTTGGTTACGCCGCCATCACACCGTTTGAGCAGCGCGCCGGCGCCCGCGAAGGCTACCCGCACGCCTTCGCCGAGCCACTCGTCGGCCTGGTGCAATACCGCTCCCTGCGCGACATTCTTGAAAAGGATGAAGCCAAATATACGCTTTGGCGCCCCGAATGGATAAGCACCGACACCTCAAAACTCGCGGCTTTCCGGATTTATCAAAAACTTCCCTGACTTGAAAAGGAGAAACCCCATGTCTTTCAAAAAACTCCCCGGCGTGCTCTCGTTCCAGCGCTGCCTGTTGGCAAGCGATGCACTTTTTTTCAACCTGCTCGATGACGGCTCCACCACGCCGCTGCACGTTATCCGCCACGGCATTCGTGGCACACAAAACATCGTCAAGAAAAGCGCCAAAAAAGAGCAGGCTGCCGCAGCCAGCGCCAAGCGCGAAGAAGTCTCCAACATCCAGACCACGGACACCGCCAAGCTCGCCCCGGACGCCGCCAAGCTGCGCGTGCGCTTTGAACTGCGCTTCCTTGATATTGCACAGGCGCTGTTCGCCTGCGCCCCTAGCAAAACGGACGACACCGCAGAACTGCAACGCTTCCGCCAAGCATGGAGCGCCTTTATCGCCAAAGCCAAAACCGGCACCGGCCTGCAAGAGCTGGCACGCCGCTACGCCCGCAACCTGGCCAACGGGCGCTGGCTCTGGCGCAACCGTGCTGCCGCCGCCCATGTGCTCGTGCGCATCACGCCGGCGGGTGAGCAGCCCATGACCTTCAACGCTCTTGACATCCCGCTCAACAGCTTTGGCAACTATTCGCCTGACGAAGAAAAAGTCGCCGCCTACATCGCCAAAGGCTTGTGCGGCGCACGCGACGCCACCCTCATCATTGAAGCGGATGTTGACTTCGGCGCACGCGGCGCAATTGAAGTCTTCCCCTCGCAAAACTATCTTGAGGGTAAAGAGAAAGGTTTTGCGCGTCCACTATACTGCGTTGGCGATGCGGAGGAAAATCATGATAAAAATTCCCCCAAAAAACTCGCCCAAGCCGCCCTGCGCGACCAGAAAATCTCCAACGCCATCCGCACCATTGACACTTGGTATCCCGACTTTGCCGCGCGGCAAATCCCCCTCCCCGTCGAACCCAACGGCGCCAGCCTTGATGCACAGCTTTTCTTCCGCAACAACGCCGACTCCGGCTTCAAATACATGCAGCAAATTGACGACTTGGACGCAGCCATGAACCCCGATAGCGAAAAAGGCATGTTCCTGCTTGCGTGCATGATTCGCGGCGGCGTCTTCTCGGAGAGCGCCTGATGCAGCCCAAGGTTTATTGCGACATGGCCGCGCTCTCGCCGGGCAAAGACACCGGCATGAGCGCCCCGCTGCTGCGCGGGCACATGCTGGCGCTGCTGCACCCATTCTTTGCGCACCATCCTCACACCTACGCGCTCGCCATTCCGCAAAGCGACAAAAGCCACGGCACGCTGCGCATCTTTGCCAGCACGCTGGGCGAACTGGACGCCCTCGTGCAGCAGTACCTGCGCGCCAGCGCCTGGATGCGCGACTACGCCCGCATCGGCGCCCCGGAAACAGTGCCTGAAGACTTTTCTGGCGCCTGGTTTGCCTTCCGCCGCTGGCGTATCCCCACACTCAAAACCGACCGCCACACCGGAGAAAACCACGGCACACTGCGCCAGCGCCGCATGGAACAAGCCAAAGACAAGGACTACTTCATCATGCGCAGCACCA
>ONTY01000124.1 GCA_900320815.1 uncultured Pseudomonadota bacterium | reverse complement strand
CGACGGCTCCTTGGTCAGCGCTGTCACACCGAAATAGTCAGTCTGGATTTTGGCCTCTAACAGACTGGCACGTGTCGGATTCGTCGAATTTGTCGGATCTGACAGATTTAGACCTGTATTGGCCTGATAAACGTTCACCACGACAAAGACATCCACATGCGGGTGCCGCTACATTATCATGGGCAGGAAGAATCGCCAGCTGTGAAGAAAAAACGCTGCACGGTCAATATCGTTACCAACCTGCTGGAAATTTCTTGCTTGCCTGCCGATGTGCCGGAACGCATTGAAATTGACCTGTCAAACCTGAAACCTGGCGACAGCATCACACTGGCTGACGTGAAATTGCCCAGTGGCGTGCAGGCCGTCACGCACGGACACAGTGCCAGCGAAATGACGCTGGTTTCTGTAGCGCAACCCAAAGGTGGCAGCGTGGCAGATGAAACAGCAGAAGGTGATGCGCCAGCTGCCGAAGGCACCGCTCCCGCAGCCGAAAGTGGCGAGGCAGAGAAAAAATAAGCTGCTGCCTGCCAATCTATTCATATCAAGCCCGCCGGTCGGCGGGCTTTTTTATGTATTTTTTTCATTATGTTGAAACTTCTCGTTGGTCTGGGCAATCCCGGCCCGCAATATGCAGGCACACGCCACAACGCCGGTTTTTGGTGGCTGGATGCCGTGGCGCGCAAACTCGGCGTGCAGCTTGTGGCTGAGCGCCGTTTTTCTGCGCTGGCAGCGCGCGTAAACACCGAAGAGGGTGCACTGTGGCTGCTGGCACCGCAAACATTCATGAATCTGTCTGGACGTGCCGTGGCAGGGCTGGCACATTTTTACAAAATTACGCCGCAGGATATTCTGGTGGCGCATGATGAGCTCGATTTGCCGCCCGGACAGGCACGGCTCAAACGCGGTGGCAGCCACGCAGGGCACAACGGGCTGCGCGATATTCACGCGCAATTAGGCAGCAGCGATTATTGGCGGCTGCGCTTTGGCATTGGGCATCCGGGCCAGCGTGATGCCGTCGTGGGCTGGGTGTTGCACGCGCCGCCCGCCGATGAACGCATAGCCATTGAACACGCGATCGATCGCAGCATTGCCGCGCTGCCTGACTTGCTTGCCGACCGCATGGAGCGCGCCATGCAAGGCATTCACACCAAGCCGGCACGTGCAAAAAAGGAGTGAAGCGAGTCACAGCGGGCTGGCAGAATAAAAAACAGCAGGAGTTCAGGCGCAGCCTCAATACGCTGGCGGCCAATGCGCGGCGCCTGCTGGAAGATTTGCTGGAAAAAGCGGCGGCATTTTGCAGTAAGTTTCAGACGGCAAGTGATTGGCTGGCGTATATTGAAGAACAACCGGAAGTGCAATCACTGGCGTTTGGCTGGTTTCAGAGATTCAAGGATGTTGAGGCGCCGCAGATGAATGTGGCAAGCTATAGGGTATAGGGCCTTTTGCCCGCATGTATTGCGTGTAATAGAGCACCTATAGATGGGGTATTTGAATATTCCGGGCGAATAAAAACGCCGCCCTCATGCGTGTTTGCAGGAGGGCGGCGCATGCAGGTTTCAGCAGTGCGCCGGGCGTCAGGCACCGATTTCCTTGAGGCGCGCGATGAGTTTTGCGGCGTATTCGCGCGCTGCCTGTTTTTGCTGCTCAATGGCTTCGGGCGTGGAGCGGTTAGAATAGCTTACGTCGTACAACCACATGGCACCCTGCCAGTCAAGACCGCAAAAACGCGCAGTGGTGGCGAACGGTTCTGTTATTTTGTTAATGTCTCCCACGCTGCCTTCGCCGCCGGTGTACGCTGCGGCAGGAGCACCAGTCGTAAATGACACAAGCAGGCGCTTGCCAGCGAGTTTGGCGCCGCTGCCGTAGGCAAAACCGTAGAGCAGCACGTCGTCTTGCCATTTTTTCAGCAGCCAGGGCATGGAAAACCACCAGAATGGAAATTGCCAGATGATAATGTCAGCGGCCAGCAGCGCCTGCTGTTCGGCGGCAACATCAAATGTGCCGCCCGGAGCAGTTTCGCAGAGTTTGCGGATATTGGCATCAGGAAATGCGTGCGCCAATTCATCCAGAATGACGGTATTGGCAACGGAGTGGGGCATATCGGGATGCCCGGCGATGATGAGCAGCTTCATTGCTGTATACTCCAGTAGAAGTTGAAAAGACAGAGGCTCTAATTATAAGACTGCTACCCGGTTCAGCTCAGCCAGGCACAATCCGCAAAAAAATTGCCCAATCCTGTATGCATCACAGGATGCCTGGTGGGTGATGGCAAGATAGTGTCACCTCTGCAATGAAACTGCACGGAAAGGCGCAAAGGCTGTATTGCCATGAATCCCATCCTGATTGTTCTCCCCATTTTGGCGGTGTTAATGTTTGATTTGGGTCTGGTGCTCAAGGCGCAGGATTTTGCCTTGGTGCTCAGACATCCTAAAGCGGTGTTTGTGGCGCTGGCAGGACAAATTGTGCTGCTGCCCGCAATTGCGTTTGCGCTGGCGGTTGCCTTCCGGCTGCCGCCGGCATTTATGCTGGGTGTGGTGCTGATTGCGTGCTGCCCGGGCGGCAGTTCCTCCAATATATTTTCCAGGCTGGCAGGGGGAGATGTGGCGCTTTCCGTTATGCTGACGGCATTCAGCAGTATTATCACGCTGTTTACGCTGCCGCTTATTATGGGGTATGCGACGGCGCAGGCGGGGGAGGCAGCCGGGATTGTGTTGCCAGTGGGAAATTTGCTCAAACAAAATCTGCTGCTGATGCTGCTGCCGCTGCTGCTGGGAATTGCGGTGCATTATGCAGCGCCAGACTTTGCGCGCGCCGCTGACCGTGTGCTGGCCAAAGCGGCATTTCCGGCGCTGGTGGTGCTGGTGGGGATTTTTTATTTTCAGCACCAGACGACGATTCTTGGCAATTTTGGCGCCATCGGTGCGTGTGTGGCGGCGCTGATGGTGCTGGCGGCGGGCAGCGCGGCACTGCTGGCGCGTGTCTTTCACCTCGGGGGCAGCGCACGCCGCACAGTGGTCATCGAGGTGGGAATGCAAAATGCGGCGCAGGCGATTGCTGTGGCGTCCAGCCCGTTTATTTTTAATAATGATACCATTGCTATTCCGGCAATTTTGTATTCTGTGGTCATGAATGTGGTGCTGCTGGCGTATGTGTGGCTGGCGCGGCGCCAGCGTGCAGCGGCACCGGTATAAATGTGTACGTTTGTTTTTAAGCGAATGCAGCAGGCAGGCTCTGGGTGTGGCTGCGCGGGGAGGCACCAAATTGCCGCTTGTACTCGCGCGCACACTGGCTGGCGCTGGCATAACCGACTTGACGCGACGCTTTCACACCATTGGCATTGAAAACTTGAATGTCCAAGGCATGATGAAAAACCACGCCCTTGTCCGCTCTATTGCCGACATGAGTTTCTCCCGGTTCAGGCGCCAGCCTTGAATACAAGGCAGCCATGCGCGGCGGACAAATCGTTGTGGCAGGCCAGTGGTTCCCAAGCAGCCAATTGTGTTCGGAGTGTGGTTACAAGATGGCGGAAATGCTCCTGAAAGTGCGTCGCTGGCAGTGTCCGTGCTGCCCCACGCCGAGCATGATGTGAAGAGGTGAGCGCTGGCTCTGGAAGCTGCAAGGCTCCCAGAGTGAAACTGGCCTCTGTGAAGCAGGAAGTGAACAGCAAGCCTACTGCCTAAGTCGGATAGATTTGTATGAGTTTGAATGGTTTTGCGTAAGTTTTACGGAACGGTTGCGACAGGAGACGTGGCAGCAGGATTGGGCAAGTTTTTGCGCGAATTATGTCTATGAATTTTCAGAATGTCTGGAAATAATAACGGCAGAAACAGGTTAGGGAGCCGCTTCAAAACCCGTTGCAAGCCTGCGAGGCGGAGGGCATCTTGCCCTCGGCTGCGGCGGCAGTTTCGCGGGCGGGACACTCTCGCTCCCCGCAGTTTTGAAGCGCCTCCCCAGGCTGCGCCCACGCGGGCGGCGCAGGTGCGGGACAATGCACGCTGCTGTGCTGCAACGTGCGCGCAGCAGCCAGATACCCTGGCACAAACCCTGCACACAAAAACGGAGAAAAACATGAAACCCTTTGTTGTTTGCCACATGATGGCATCGCTCGACGGTCGTATTGATTGCGACATGCTGGACGCCCTGGGCGAGAGCAAAAACTATTATGAAACTCTGAAACGTCTGAAATGCCAGGCATTTATTGAAGGGCGCGTGAGTCGCGCCATGCACGCGGCAGCACCGGGCAAGTTTTCTGACGAAGGCGGCGCACGCGCGGGCGCTGCCGTATACCGCGCCGTCAACGATGCTCCAAATGGCTGGGCGGTGGCACTGGATACGCGCGGGCGGCTGTTGTGGGATGAAAACCATGTGGACGGCAAGCCGCTGCTGTGTATTGTCAGCGAGGCGGCGCCCGAAGCTTATTTGAAATATCTGCATGAAAAAGATATTTCCTATATTGCCACGGGTGAGCAGAAAATTGACCTGGCACAGGCGCTGGATCTGCTGGCGGAGAAATTTGATATCAAGCGCATCGCCGTAGTGGGCGGCGGCCATGTGAATGCAGCTTTTCTTGCTGCTGGTTTGCTGGATGAAATCAGCATGCTGTATGGTCCGATTATTGACGGGCGCGCGGGCATGGCGGCGGCGTTTGACGGGCTGCTGGCCGGCACAGCGCCGCGCATTGTCAAACTGAGCGGTGTCGAGCAGTTTGACGACGGCTGTGTGTGGATGCGTTATGTGCTGGGGCAGGCAAAGCCGGAAGCCAAGGCAGAGGCAAAATCTGAAACCAGGACTGCCAAAGCTGAAACCAAAGCCAAAGCCAGTTCCAAAAAATAATTTTTCGCTCTGGCGGTGTGTGCGCACGCACCGCCGTTTTTTCTTTTTTCCTCTCTGGAAGAACAAGCCTTATGAAACTTCGTGCCATGTGCGCGGCACTGGCCGGTGCCGCCATGTTTTCTGCAACTTTTTCAACTGCTGCACAGGAGCAAGCGATGAGTCAGTCAAAGAAAGCTGTGAAAATAGTACAAACCGCCGGACGCAACGCCCTTGGGGATTTTGCCCCGGACTTTGCACGCTACAACGACGATATTCTGTTTGGCGAGGTGTGGTCAAAAAATGATGTGCTGCCGCTGCGCGAGCGCAGCATCGTCACCATTTCCGCGCTCATTTCCAGCGGTGTGCTTGACAGCTCGCTTAAATACCATATTGAAAATGCGAAGAAAAATGGCGTCACGCGCGCCGAAATTGTGGAAGTGATTACGCAACTTGGCTTTTACGCCGGCTGGCCCAAGGCGTGGGCCGCCTTCCGCATGGCCAAGGAAGTCTATGCCGGTGCACCCGAGGCAATGCAGGAGCAGCAGCAAAGCGAGGTGGACGGCGTGCCCGTGCAGGAAATCACGCAGGCGCTCACGGCCAAGGGGCACACCGTGTTCCCGCTGGGCAAGCCAAATACGGGCTACGCGCAGTATTT
>ONTY01000232.1 GCA_900320815.1 uncultured Pseudomonadota bacterium | reverse complement strand
TTTGCTGCCCAGGGCGTCGGCCAGACCGAGGGGCAGGGATTGTTCACCCGTCCAGATAATGCCGCTGAACATGTCAGGCGATTCTTTCAGGCGCGCGCCGCGCCCTTCGCGCACCACATTGATAAATTGCTGGTGAATGTGCCCGGTGAGTTGCTGGGCATAATTCAATTGCTCGGCGCTCATGGGGCTGAATGGGTCTAAAAATCCTTTGTTGTCGCCTGCGGTGATGAGGCGGCGTTCAATGCCGAGTTTGCCCAGCGCATCCACAAAGCCAAAGCTGTTAATCAAGACGCCGATGCTGCCAATCAGCGTGGCTTTGTCTACATAGATATTGTCGGCGGCGGCGGCAATGTAATAGGCGGCGGAGGCACAGGTGTCTTCGGCGACGGCATGGATGGGTTTGTTGTGCAGCTTTTTCAGGCGCCGCAGTTCATCGACAATCATGCCCGCTTGCACTGGGCTGCCGCCGGGAGAGTTGATGAGCAGCATGAGGGCGCGGCTGTTTTTGTTTTCCATTGCGTTGCGCAGCGCGGGCAAAATGTTTTCGGCGCTGGCATCAGCGCCTGCCATAATAATGCCCTCAATTCGCACCAGGGCGGTGTGTGCGCTGGCGCTTCCGGGTTTTTCTTTGCCCATTTTCCCAGTGCTCGCTGTGGCCGAGAAAATCAGCAGCGCCAACAGCAGCATCCACAGCAGGGTGCGAAAAATGCGCCAGCGGCGCGCGGCGCGCCTCTCGCGCAATTCAGTCAGCAGCAGGGTTTCAATGGTTTGGCGTTCCCAGGGGGTGGCGGTGTGTGCGTCGTTCATGTGATTTTGATATTCAAGAGGAAAAATAAAAGAAAATCAGGCGTTTTCAAGCAGCCATTGGCGCAGCGCAGCCACGCTGGGCGCGACAAAGCGCGGGGAATAGGCCAGCAGGCTGCCTGCGGTGTGCGCGCCGTAGGCGACGGCGACGGCGGCGCAGTGCGCGCGCTGCGCCATGTCCACGTCGTGCGAGGTGTCGCCAATCATCAGCGTGCGCTCGGGTGGTGTGCCGAAAAGGTCCATGAGTTCATGGAGCATTTTGGGGTCGGGCTTGCCGGCGCTTTCGTCAGCGGTGCGGCTGGCGTCAAAACTTGTCTCAAGCTGCGCCTGACGCAGCGCTGCATCCAGTCCGGCGCGGCTTTTGCCGGTGGCAATCGCCAGCAGGTGCCCGCGCTCGCGCAGCTGCGCCAGCATCTCGCGCACGCCGGCAAACAGCATGACTTGCCCTGCCAGCCTGCTGTAGTGGTAGCGGTAGCGGTCAGCGAGTTCGGGGTATTTTTCCGGTGGCACATCGGGCGCGACCCGCAGCAGCGCGGGTGCCAGCGCCATGCCAATCACCCAGGCTGCGGTGGCGTCGTCAGGCGGTGTGCCGCCCACGTCGCGCACGGCGTGCTGGATGGCGCGGGTGATGGCGGCAGTGGAGTCAAACAGGGTGCCGTCCCAGTCAAAGCAGATGAGGTCAAAACAGCGTGGCATGGGGCGCAATTGTGCGGTGCAATGGGGCACAGTGGCGTAGCGCGCAGAGGGGGAGAGCGAGAGATGTTCGCATACTCTGCAAAGCAATAGTTGCTTGCCGGCTTAGTTTGCCGGTAGATAAGCAATACTCCGAAAGTATAAAAAATTTGACGCACTGCGGAACTTGTGCGTCGTCGCGCGCTCTATGGGTGCGAAGTGTGCGCTGCACAATTGTGGCGCCGCCGCAGTACAGTTGCTCCCTTTCATCGAATTCAACAGCCATGACAACATCCACCGCACTCACCCTCCCGCGCGCTGCTGCGCTGGCGCCCGCCAACCCGTGGGCGCTGCTGCCGCCACTGGGCAATCTGGACGCCTACATCAGCGCCGTCAACGCCATGCCCATGCTCACGCTGGAGGAGGAGCAACGCTACGCCCGGGAACTGCGCGAGCACGGCAGCCTGGAGGCGGCCAGCCGCCTTGTGCTCTCGCACCTGCGCCTGGTTGTCGCCACCGCGCGGCAGTACCTGGGCTACGGGCTGCCGCACGCCGATCTGATTCAGGAGGGCAATGTGGGCCTGATGAAAGCCGTGCGCCGTTTTGACCCCGCACAGGGCGTGCGCCTGGTCAGCTATGCGCTGCACTGGATTCGCGCCGAAATCCACGAATACATCCTCAAAAACTGGCGCCTGGTGAAAGTGGCTACCACCAAGGCGCAAAGGAAGCTCTTTTTCAACCTGCGCTCGCTCAAAAACAGCCTGCGCGCACAAGAGAGCGAAGGCACGCCGCGCGAAACCTTGAATGGCGCGCAAGTGCTGGACGTGGCCGCGCGCTTGAATGTCAAGCCCGAAGAAGTGCGCGAGATGGAAGAGCGCATGTCAGGTGCGGACGTGCTGTTTGACCCCACACCCGCCGCCGACGGCGAGGACGACAAAGCCTTTGGCCCCGGCGACTGGCTGCACAACGAAGCCGACGAACCCACCGCGCGACTGGAAGCGGCCGAGCGCCAGCGGCTGACCACGCAGGGCATCGCGCGGGCGCTTGATGCCCTTGATGCGCGCAGCCGCCGCATCGTCACCGAGCGCTGGCTGAATGTGAATGACGACGGCAGCGGCGGCATGACGCTGCACGAACTCGCCAGCGAATATGGCGTCAGCGCCGAACGCATTCGTCAGATTGAAGCCGCCGCCATCAAGAAAATGCGCAAGACGCTGGCCGATTACGCATAAGGTGGCAAAAACAGAAAACGCCCTGCGGGGCGTTTTTTTATTGGAGTTCATCCAGATAAAGCCGGACGCATGGCCGCGCGGCAGCGCCTGCGACAGGGGGGGGCGGTGCGGAAGGCTGGGGCTTGTCAGCGGGCGTGGATGGCAATGGCGCTGATATGTGCCTGTGGCGTGCCCGTTGTGTTTTGAGTTGCCGTGATTTTCAGTGTGCCTTGCTGCGTGCCGGAGGGAATGGGTAGGGCTTCAATAAATGCTGAGTTTTTGGCACGGCACGCCAGTGTGCGGCGGTAGCGGCTGCCGTTGGCGCTGGTTCTGGTGGCTGTGCGTGCGTCCCATGCAATATCTACCACCACTGTCCCTGCGTCGTGCGGGCAGGCGTAGCCCAGTTGCAGCAGCGCCTGGCGGGCGCGCTGCACTTGAAAGCTGCGCTCAAAAACGTTGTTGGACGAAGCATCGATGTCGACGCCTTTCTTTTTTGTCTTTTCATCCAGGGTAAACAGAGGATCTGCATAATGTGCAGGAATATGGCTGGTGCGGTAGAGCACGTACTGGCCTTTTTTTATCTCTCCCGCCGCTGCCAGTGGGCGGCCATAGCGCGCCAGCCATTGCCGCAGCAGCGCATCGGGC